>NZ_JAAVUO010000003.1:0-206086 GCF_012163165.1 Natronococcus sp. JC468 | reverse complement strand
GGGTCCACGTTCGGATCGACCACGATCGCGGACCGATCGGGCGTCACCGAACTACCAAGGCTCACATCAGATCCCATCTGTACGGCGGACCGCAGGGGTAGGATCCTCATTTCCTTCGGACGTACTCGTAAGCCCCGAGGAGTACTTAACCCCTTCGAAGGCGAGTCGTCCGATCCGACGAGACGCCTTGCGCCTCGCCGATCACATTACATCCGAATCCCCGTTCGTACTTAAGGCCGTCGGATCGGTTCGCGCCGGAAAGTGGCATCCGACGGAACGATCGTCTGTCCAACAGTACAAGCCCTCTGCGTATAAGGGTCTCCGACACCAGTTGGCGTCGAATCGGGGGTAGAATGTCGTGTCTACCTCCGTGCCGGAGAACGGCCGGAGGGGACGCGGGTGTGCCGCGTCGTTCGTATTAGTGACGAGTGCCCGGTGAATACATAAGACCGTCGAACGAAACGCTCGCTGGGAAGGACTCACAATCGCGTAATATGAGGTGGGTCGCGAAGACGCCGAGTCGCTATGCCGAGTCGAATCCATCCTCGTCGTTCGAGTGCCGTATCGATGTCTCGTCGGGGATCTCGGATCGTATATCAGGAACTCGACACTGATCGTCGCGTCCCCGACGCGACGGACGTCGACGACCTTCCCCGATCGCGGGCGTACGCGAGGACAATCCTCGGCGAGGAACCCGACGACATCGAGGGCCGTGTTCGACGCGGTGGTCACCAACCGACTCGCATCGGCTGATCCCTGGCGGATCACTTCGACGGCTGGCGTCGTCTTCCTCCTCCTTGTCGGAAGCGGGGCCGCCGCGAAACCGATATCGTCATTATTAAACAAAGTCATATGTTACCATGAACCAGGTAGAGCGGTTCGAGGAGGTCGACGCGCCTCCCGAGACGGTGTGGAACGTGCTTCTGGAACTCGAGGACGAACTCCGACGGACGGCTCTCTCCCGGTCACTCGAGGCGGTTCCGGTCGTCGGCGATCGTCTCGGGGCCGATCGGGTACCGACCGGGATCGGACGCGCGGTGTTCGAGCCGGAGGTCCGCATCGCCGAGGAGAACCGACGGCTCGTTCGCCTCGAGCGGATCGGCGTTCCGTACGCTCTCGACAGCTACCACGAGTTTCACCTCGAGCCGATCGACGGGGGGAGACGGACGCGGCTCCTCCAGCGCGAGACCGCGAGGGGCGCGCTCGTCCCCGTGCTGTTCGACGAGCGGCGGCTCGGACGGGAGTTCGAGGATCGCAACCGGCTGATCAGGGAGCGATCCGAGCCGCGAACGCGAGCCTAACCCCGGCTTACCGAGGGAGCTCGGACAGCCCCGCGAGCGACTCGATCTCGTAGGTCGGCGCCGTCGGCAGCTCGTACTCCCGGCGGTGGTCCCGACGAACGAACGCCGCGTCGATCCCGACGGCGTCGGCCGCGGCGATATCGACGCGGCTGTCGCCGACGTAGATCGGATTTTCGGCGCCGAGTTCGTCGATCGCCTGCTTCAGGTAGTACGGTTCGGGCTTCTTGCGCTCGATTCCGTCAAGGGTCGGCTCACGCCCGTACCAGACGTCGAAGGGGGCCAGCGAGCAGTGCTCGAGGACGTTCTCGATCGTCTCGTGTTGGTTGTTGCTGACGATCGCCGTCGGCGCGCCGAGCGTCTCGAGGGCCACAACGTCGTCGTAGGCTCGCTTGCGACCGGACGCCAGCTCCTCGCGCTGGGCCTCGATCGCCGCGCGCTCGCGGGCCTCCCAGAGGGTCGCGGGCTCGAGGCCGTGGTCGCTCGCAACGGCGCGCAGCGAGTCGACAGTCGGAGAGAGCATCGTCTCGACGGTCTCGGTCGTCGGTTCCGCGACGCCGACCGCTGCGAACGCCTCACGGATCGCGTCCGTCAGGACCGATCGATCGGTCGGGCGCGTAAGCACGCCGTCGTTGTCGAAGACGAATGCGTCGTAGGTCATTCCGTTCGCGGCAGTAACGGTCGCAGGGGTTTCTCGATTTCGCCCGGTTTCGACGTTCCGCTCCGCAAGTTGAAGTCCGAACGCGCGGCCAGAGCGCCCGATGGGAACCGACCTGCGACGGACGGCGGCGACGATGCGGGAGCGACCGCGGAGGACCGACGATGGGACATAGGGCCCTGGTCGCCTACGAGCGGCCGGATCGCCTCTACGACCTGCGCCACAGCCACTGGGGCGGTGCGGAGCTCGAGCTGGTCGATCGGCTCGGCGAGCGAACGCCACTCGCCGGCGGTGCCGTCGACCCCGAGGTGGTGGCGGATTCGGTTAGCCGCGAGCGGATCCTCACCGACTTCCTGGACCCCCGCCGGTACGAGGCGCTCTACCTCGTCGAGGTCGACGGCGGGGTCGACCCCTATCGGGTCGCCTGGCTCGGGTGGGACGGGGACGACGATCGACCCGCGGACCGGGGCGCGATCGTCGGCGTGGCGCCGGGCGAAAACGATCGGGAGTTCCGGATCTGGTTTCGTGCGACGAAGACGGTTCTCGGCGACCTGATCGAATCGGGACGGCTCGGGCGACGCGAGGCGCGACCGTACCTCGAGAAACGCGTTCGGTCGGAGTACGACGCCGTCCGCTACGCGTACTGCGAGAAGTAACGTTCCGGGTCCGGTGACCGGTTCGGTAGTCGGGAGTGCTCGGCGGGCGAACGGGGCCGTATATACGGGTCGCGTCCCAGGTACCGACAATGGCACGAGTCGATCGACTCCGGGTGTACCCGATCAAGGGACTCGACGGGATCGAACTCGAGCGGGCCGAACTCGTCGCGGGCGGGACGCTCGCCCGCGACAGGGAGTTCAGGCTCGTCGACGCGGACGGCGCCGTCGTCAACGGAAAGCGGACCGCGCGGGTCCACGATCTCGAGACCGGCTTCGACCCCGAGACCGGCGAGTTTACGGCCGAATCCGCCGACAGCGACCGACGGCGGTTCGACCTGGAGGACGACCCCGAGCGGGCGGCCGACTGGTTCGGCGAGGTCTTCGACCTCGAAGTAACCCTCGAGCGCGACCCGTCGCTGGGGTTCGTCGATCGCCGCGAGATGGGCCCGTCGGTGATCAGCACGGCTACCCTCGAGACCGTCGCCGACTGGTTCGACGGGCTGACCGTCGAGAGCGTCCGCCGACGGATGCGGGCGAACGTCGAGGTCGCCGGCGTCGAGCCGTTCTGGGAGGATCGGTTCGTCGGCGCGGACGCGCCCTCGTTTCTCGCGGGCGACGTCCGGTTCGACGGCGTCACGCCCTGCGGGCGCTGCGTGGTTCCCCAGCGTGACCCCGACACGGGCGAGCCGACCCCGGAGTTCCGAGAGCGGTTCGTCGAGCGGCGCCGCGAGACGTTCCCCGAGTGGGCCGACGAGGACGCCTTCGACCACTACTACACGCTGATGCTCATCGCGGCCGTCCCCGAGCGCCACCGCGAACGGACGCTCCGGACGGGCGATTCGGTCGAGGTCGTCGGCGAGTAACCGACCGAAAGGAACTGGAACGCGTCAGGACTCGGCTTCGGTTTCGGTCTCGAGGGCGTACTCCCAGTCCCTGTAGCCACCCGCCATGCTCGCGACGGCGTCGCTGTCGACGTCCTCGAAGCTACCGATGAGCCTGGCGGCCTGGACGGAGCTCTGACCGATCGGGCAGGCGACGACCACGTCGTCGCCCCAGTCGTACTCGTCGATTTCCGCGGCCAGTCTGGACATCGGGATGTTGATCGCGCCGGGGATGTGGCCCCGCTCGTACTCCGGTTCCGGACGGATGTCGACGATCTGGACGTCCTCGTTCTCGAGCTTTTCCTTGACGTCTTCCGGGGAGATCTCGGATACCATTGGTGGGATACAGAGCGCGGTGCTGTGTCGACGCGGCCTGCTCACGTACTCCCGTTTGGGGTAGCGGCCCGGTAACACCTTTCGGTCGATTTCGAGGGTGAACCGATTCGCCGGCAGTTCCAAGTACCCGACCGAGGGAGTGGTTCGTATGCCGGAACTGACCTCGCTCTCGGACCTCGAGGACGTCCCACACGCCGAGGTGTTCGACGAACGGGCCCCCCGAACCGTCCGACTGCAACTCGAAGCCGACGAGCGGATCCCCGAGCACCACCACCCCGACTCTCGGATCGTCTTCCACCTGGTGTCGGGCGTCCTCGAGCTCGAGCTGGACGGCGACGGCTACGAGCTCGAGGCGGGCGACCTCGTCCGGTTCGACGGTGACCGAGAGGTATCGCCACACGCCCTCGAGGAGAGCACCGCGGTGATCGTCTTCGCGCCGAAGTCGGAGTCGTAGACCGCTCCGCTCCGCGCTGTCGTGCGGTTCGAAAGAGTATCCACGATCGTGCACAACGAATTCGTGTATCGGGGCGACGGACAGCACAAACACGGGGGTTTTTGTCCGTTCGGGACGCTACGGTCGACCATGACTGATGGGCGGGGCGAGACTCCCCGGCGAACAGGAATGACCGAAAAGTGCGGCGTCGTCGGCGTCGCACTCGACGGTCGCGACGCGGCTCGACCGTTGTACTACGCGCTCTACGCGCTCCAGCACCGCGGCCAGGAGTCCGCGGGGATCGTCACCCACGACGGCTTCCAGCAACACAGCCACGTCGACAGGGGGCTGGTCGGCGACGTCTTCGCCGAGGGCGATCTCGAGGGGCTGGCCGGCTCGGCGGGGATCGGCCACGTCCGGTACCCGACGGCCGGCTCGCTCGACACCTCCTGTGCGCAGCCGTTCTCGGTCTCGTTCAAGAGCGGCTCGCTGGGTCTCTCGCACAACGGCAACCTCGTCAACGCCGACGAGATCCGCGACGAACTGGCCGCCCTCGGCCACGCTTTCACCAGCGACGGCGACACCGAGGTCATCGCCCACGACCTCGCGCGGAACCTGCTCGAGGAGGACCTCGTCCGCGCGGTCAAGCGCACGATGGGACGGATCCACGGCTCCTATGCCCTGACGATCAGCCACGACGACACGGTACTCGGCGTGCGCGACCCCCGGGGGAACCGCCCGCTCTGTATCGGGAAGCTCGATGACGGCTACATCCTCGCCTCCGAGTCGGCCGCGATCGACACCCTGGACGGGGAGCTGGTCCGGGACGTCCGTCCCGGCGAGCTGGTCGTTCTGGAGGAAAACGGCGGTGGATTCGACTCCTACCAGCTGGTCGAGGAAGACGACACTGCCCACTGCTTCTTCGAGCACGTCTACTTCGCGCGCCCGGACAGCGTCATCGACGACACGCTCGTCTACGAGGCGCGCCGCGAACTGGGGCGCAAGCTCTGGGACGAAAGCGGCGTCGAGACCGACGTCGTCATGCCCGTTCCCGACTCCGGACGGGCGTTCGCCTCCGGCTACGCCGAGGCCGCGGGAGAGACGACTCCCGACGGGGAGCCCCGACCCGAGGACGACAACGGCGTCGAGTTCGCCGAGGGGCTGATGAAGAACCGCTACGTCGGTCGTACGTTCATCATGCCGACCCAGGACGAGCGCGAGCGCGCTGTGCGCCTGAAGCTCAACCCGATCAAGTCCACGATCGAGGGCAAGACCGTCACCGTCATCGACGACTCGATCGTCCGCGGGACGACCTCCACCCAGCTCGTCCAGCTGCTCAAAGACTGCGGCGCCGAGGAGGTCCACGTCCGCATCGGCGCGCCCGAGATCGTCGCCCCCTGTTACATGGGGATCGACATGGCCACCCGCGAGGAGCTGATCGCCGCCGACAAGGACACCACGGAGATCCGCGAGGCCATCGAAGCCGACAGCCTCGCCTACCTCTCGACCGACGCCGTCGCCGACGTGCTCGAGACCGACCGGTCGGACCTCTGTCTGGGCTGCGTGACGGGAGAGTACCCCTACGACATCGAGGGCGAGGAGACCGACCGCGAGGTCTCCCGTCCGGACGTCGGGGGACAGACGCTGCGCGCCGACGACTGATCGTTACGGGTTCCGGGCACAGGCCGGCACGGCGTTCGCTCGGCGGCGTCCTACTCGCCGAAGTCGACCGCCGCGTCGTCCGCGTCGACGGCACTTCGAGGTCGACCCCGTCACCAGTGGTGAATCGGTATCGGCTGGGCTCGAGCCTTCGAGAACCGGGGAGTACGCGGGTCGAGGGTGCTCGAGGCGTCTACCCGCCGATGATCGAACCGCCGTTTACGTGCAGCGTCTGCCCGCTCATGTACGAGGAGTCCTCTGACGCGAGGTAGACGTACGCCGGACCGAGCTCGCTCGGCTGGCCCGGACGGCCCATCGGCACGTCCTGTCCGAACTCCGCGACCAGTTCGGGATCGTACTGGCCGATCGTCGCGGGGATCAGCGGCGTCCAGATCGGTCCGGGCGCGACCTGATTGACGCGGATCCCCTCGGGAGCGAGCTGCTGGGACAGCGAGCGCGTGAAGGCGACGATCGCCCCCTTCGTCGTCGAGTAGTCGACGAGCGTGTCGTTCCCCTTGAACGCGTTGATCGAGGTCGTGTTGACGATCGTATCGCCGTCCTCGAGGTGGGGCAGGGCCGCCTTGGTCAGGTAGAAGTAGCCGTGAATGTTCGTCGCGAACGTCTCCACCCACTGCTCGTCGGAGATGTCGGTCAGATCGGTCTTGACGACCTGAGTCGCCGCGTTGTTGACGACCACGTTCAGGTCGCCGAACTCGTCGACGACCGCCTCGACGGCCGCCCGACAGAACGCGCTGTCGCGGACGTCGCCGTCCAGCGTCAGGCTCTCCTGCCCTTCGTCCTCGACCATCTCCGCGGTCGTCTCGGCGTCCTCGTCCTCGTCGTAGTACAGGACGGCGACGTCGGCTCCCTCCCGCGCGAAGTGGACCGCGGCCGCCCGACCGATCCCGCTGTCGCCGCCGGTGACGATGGCGACCTTCCCCTCGAGCTTGGCGCTGCCCGCGTAGTCGTCGCGGATGAACTCGGCCGGCGGCTCCATCTCGGTCTCGAGGCCGGGGCGTCGGTCCTGCTCCTGTGAGTCGATCGCTGCGGCCGTCTCGCGCGGTTGCTCGCGTGTCATGATCCACTCTACCCGCGGCCGACCGTTGGGCGTGTCCGTTGCGAGTGACGGCAGGCGCGGCTCTCGAGTCCTCGTCCCCGTCCGAGCGAGAGCCGTCGATCGGGTCAGTACGCGACGTGTAACAGCCCGTAGACGACGATCCCCAGCGAGAACGAGATCAGCCACAGGGTGGCGGCGATCCGGCCGAACCGGGCGTGGCTCGTTCGCGGGAGTTCCGCGATCGGGTACGCGAGCGCCTGCAACAGCGCGTAGTACAACACCGGAATGCACACGATCGCGAGCAGGATATGGATCGCGAGCGTCGGCAGGTAGACGAACTGGTAGACCGTCTCGGGACCCGGGAACTCCTGGGGTCCGCCCGTCGCGACCAGCCGGTAGAGATACAGCGTCAGGAACGTCGCGAACAGCCCGAACGAGGTCACCATTGCGACCCGGTGGCGATCGACCCGGCCGCGACGGATCGCCCGCCAGCCGACCGCGATCGTCGCGATCGCCGTCGCGCTGATCGCGACGTTGAGGTGGGGGATCGACTCGAGGAACCACTCGGGCGCGTTGGGCACCGCGGACTGTGGAACCCGCCCGCCCGCGGCAGCGAACACGATCGCCAGCGAGACGACGCTCAGCGCGACCGTCAGCGGGCGAACCCGCTCTCGAGGAACGTACTCCATGTCCGTGGGTTCGGCTGGGCGAAGAAAGCGGTTGTTGTCTCGCGGTGTGACTCGAGCGACGAGTGCCGTCGCTCTCGAGTGTAGCGTTCGTCAGAAGTTATGCGTGGGTGATGTCCGCGAAGGGAGATCACCTGCATCGTGTTTCGCGGCAGAGCCGCGCGTGCGATGCGTGGGACCGGATTTGAACCGGCGGACCCCTACGGGACAGCGCCCTCAACGCTGCGCCGTTGGCCTAGCTTGGCTACCCACGCTCGCGTTCTCTTTCTGCACTCAATCGTATCCAGCGTGATTATAAAAGCCCTTTCCTTTGGGTCGGCCCCTGGGGGGCGATCACACGAAACCGCCGGAGGCAGACGACCTCGGCGCGGCGGCGAGGCCCCGGGACCGGACCGACGATCCGGGGTCGTTCGCGGGCGAGAAACCGCTCGAGGACGGCGACGCCTGGAAAAGTTAAAACGTGGCAGAACCCAACGTTCGGTATGGCGAAGTACTCGACCGGTTCGTCCTCCGGCGGCGGCGGGACGAGCTGTGAGCTCTGCGGGACCGAAAGCGACTCGCTGCGACGCGCGCAGGTCGCCGGGGCCGAACTCGAGGTCTGTCCGGAGTGTGCGCCCCACGACGACGCGCAAAAACGCGGCGGGGACCGCGGCGGCTCTCGCTCGGGAGGGCGCCGGACTGACGAACCCAGCCGGAAGCAGAAGGCGGCCCAGAACGTCGCGAAGGCCAACCCGGTCTGGGACGGCGACTCCGAGCACTGGGAGGAGGAGGGGACGAACTACGACGACGATCCGTTACCTTACCTCGTCTCCGAGTACGGCTCGGCGGTCGTCGAGGCTCGCCGGGAAGCGGGCTACCAGCGCGAGGAGTTAGCCGACGAGCTCGGGGTCCCCGAGGCCGACCTGCTGGCCGTCGAACAGGGGCGTGCGACCCAGGCCGGCATCGGCGGCGGCCTGATCGCGGCCCTCGAGGACCGCCTCGAGATCACCCTCGCGGAGTAGTCGGCGACCTCCGAACCCCATCCTCCCGCACTGTCCCATCCCGATAGCGCGCACGTCGGAACGACTCGTGGGGTCGCGACCGAGTGCGGGCGGCGACTTACTCGTCGTTCAGTAAAGATAATACACTCGAGGAACGACCGTCGAGACGATCCTTCGGTTTCCGCCCTGGGCGGTGGGAAACGAAATGATCGGACACCTATACGGGATTTTATGCCAAATAACTCAATTTTATCTATTCCCAGATATCAATAGATATAATAGGATCTGTTCAGACGGGTGCGATTGTAACACACATATGGCAATCGCTAACCCACTGATAGTGTTCGTTATCGGACTTGTTTCGGTTATTGCGCTTCTCGTCTGGCTGAAACTTCCCGCCATCATCGGGCTAATCCTCGCCTCGCTGGTCGTCGGCGCGGCGACCGCCGCGGTACCGCTCGCGGAGGTTCCCGCCGAGATCGCCAGCGGATTCGGCGACACGATGGTCGGGGTCGGGATACCGATCCTGATGGCCGCGGTTATCGGAAAGGCGATGATGGAAAGCGGCGCCGCGGAGCGGATCGTTCGCTCCTTCCAGTCGACGACCGGCGAGGACAGGTCGTACCTCGCGCTGTGGGGCAGCAGCAGCGCGCTGTCGATCCCCGTTTTCTTCGACAACGTCTTCTTCCTGCTGGCTCCTCTGGCTCGTTCGACGCGGGCGCGAACCGGGCGCGACTACGCGCTGTTTATTTCCGTCATCGGCGCCGGCGCGGCGACGACCCACGTGTTCGTTCCGCCGACGCCCGGCCCGCTCGCAGTGGCGTCGGAACTCGGCGAGGCGGTCGATCTCGGCGCGATGATGCTCGGCGGGGTCCTCGTCGCCGTCCCGACGGCGGCGGTTTCGGGCATCCTCTACGGAAAGTGGATCAACGCCCGCCTGGACGACATCCCGCTGCGAGAGACCATGGGATCGACCCCCGAGGAGGTCCGCGAGCGCGCCGAGCGGTCGATCAGCGAGCTTCCCGGCCTGTTCGAGGCGTCGCTTCCGATCCTCCTCGCGGTGGCGCTCGTCGGAGCGAGCACGACCAACGACTTCCTACTCGATCTCGCCGGGAGCGGCGTCGCACCGTTCGCCGGGGCCGAGGGGACCCTCGAGGCGGCCTCACCGGTCACCAGCTTCCTCGGCGATCCGAACCTCGCCCTGACCGCGGCCGCCATGGCCGCCGCGATCACCTACCTGCGCGTTCGCGCGATCGACCGGGAGGTCTGGACCGACGAGCTCACGGAGTCGCTCAAAAGCGGCGCCCACATCGCCGCGATCACCTCGGCGGGCGGGGCGTTCGGCGGGTTGCTCGCGGCGTCGGGGATCGGCGAGTACATCACGGATCTGGTCTCCGTCGGCGCGGGCGGCGTCACCGTCCTCGTCTCGGCGTGGCTCGTCGCCGCCGCGATCCGCATCGCGCAGGGGTCGGCGACGGTCGCGATGATCACCACCGCCGGGATCATGGCGCCTCAGGTCCCCGAGCTCGCGGTACACCCGGTCTACCTCGCGCTCATCATCGGCGCGGGCGGGAACATCTGCTCGTGGTACAACGACAGCGGGTTCTGGCTGATCAAGGAGATCGGCGGCCTCACCCAGATGGAGACCGTCAAGATCTGGACCGCGCTCACGACGATCATCTCGGTGACGGCGTTCGTCATCATCGTCGTCACCGCGTCGATCGTCCCGCTGTCCTGATCGAGGCGAACGTTTTCTACCGTTTCGGTTACTTCCGTTCGATCGCTCGTTCCTGGGAACCCGCTTCGAGCGCCGTCGCCGTCGCGAGCCGGATCGCGTGGGGCCACCCCAGCGGCGTCGCGCTGTCGGGGGTTCCGTCGTCGAAGAACTGTTCCGGCAGGGAGTCGCCGTCGCCCCGGAGCGGCCCGCCAGGTTCGACCAGCTCGAGCAGCGCCCGGGCGCGGGCGTCGAACGTCGGCGCCGCGTCGTGGCCCGCGTCGGCGAGCAGCTCCCGCAACTCGAGCGCGGCGTGGGCGCCCCAGGCGGTCGTTACCGTCCAGATCTTCGGCGCCTCCTGATCGCCGCGTCGCCACGGGTCGTCCTCGAACCGGGCGAGCCCCTCGATCGGTCCCTCGGGGTCGCGGTAGAGGCCCTCGATCGTCACCTCGAGGTGGGAGACGAGCCGCTCGAGGCGCCCGTCGTCGACGCCGTCGACCGCGGCGTACTCCCGGTGGGCGGTGGCGAGTGCGAGCGTGCTCCCGTCGAGGCGGTCGTCGAGCTCGCCCTCCTCGAGCCGGAGCGCGTACCGGTCCCGGTCGGAAACCCACAGCGCGTCGAGTCCCTCGAACACCGCTCGGGCGCTCTCGCGCGCCCGCGATGTGACATCGTCCTCGAGGGGCGCCCGGGCGATCGCGGCGTAGGCCTCGAGGAAGGTCGCGGCCGTGTGGGTGAACCGGCCCGTCATGTTCTCCCAGGCGTTCTGGACCCGTTCGGGAAGGCCGTCGTCCTCGAGGGAGTCGTCCAGCCCCTCGAGTGCCGCACGGACGGTCTCGCGGACGCGCTCGTCGTCGCCGTCGATCACCCGGAGGTAGGTCGCGAGGTAGGCCGCGACGCTGGCGGTCTGGTCGGCCTGGTAGTCGACCGAGTCGCCCTCCTCGAGCCGGCCGTGGGCCCAGCCGGGCGCGAGGCGCCCGTCGTCGGGCCAGACCCGGTGGGGCCAGGTGCCGTCCTCGAGCTGGGTCTCGGCGTAGAAGCGGGCGCTGGCGGCGTGCCACTCGTCGAGCCCGAGTCCCGTTCGACGGTCGGCCTCCAGCAGGAAGCCGGCGATCTCGGCGTCGTCGCGGAACCAGGTGTAGCCGTACCCGCCGGAGTGGCGGTAAAAGGGGTCGAACTCGGGGCCGGCGATCCGGGCCCCCGACGGCGCCCGCAGCAAGGAGAGTGCGCGCAGATCGGCGAAGCCGTCCTCGACGCCGGGCGTCTCCGCTGGCAGTCGGTCCCGGGCCTGCCGTCGCCCGGCCTCGAGCAGCGCCTCGCGATCGGAGAACTCGGCGACGTCTCGACGCGCGCGCTCGAGGGCGTCTCCGCGATCCCCGGCCGAGAGCACCGTTGCGATCGTCGCGGTCGGTTTGGCCCCCGAGAACTCGACGTCGGCGACGACGATCGGGCTCATGCGGTCCTCCTCGTAGCGGTCGTCGCCTCCGTCCCGGGGGAACGGTGTGGGCTCGTCCGCGAGCACTTCCTCGAAGCGTACTGGCGGGTGGCCCCGCGTCGAGAGCGCGCTCGAGGCCGCGAGAACGTCCCGCTCGCGGCGGTGGTGGACCTCGACGGCGTCGCCGTGTCGGAGCTGGCCGATCCTGCTGTCCCGCCCGTCGGGAGCGAACTCGACGCAGGCGCGGAGCCGTGCGTCGGCCGCGGTCGGCTCCTCGAGGACGAACCCCGTGAGGTGGGTCCGGCCGAGGGTCAGATCGTACTGGCGGCAGGCGTAGCCGTCTCCCTCGTGGCGGGTCTCGACGATCGCGGTGTCGTCTACGTACGACTGGGCGGCGTCGTCGAACCAGGCGACCTCGCCGTCGAGGACGATCCCGAACCGGGAGCGCTCGATCCCCGAGAGTCCCGAGAGCGGGGCGGAGTAGTCCCGGATCGAGCCGTCCGGGGCGACGTGGACGAGACGGTCGTCGAGTCCGGAGAACAGCCCCGCGGTCGAACGGCGCTCGCCGGGAAAGCGGCGGGGATCGTCCCGGGAGCGTTTGACGTCGTCGAGGGCGTCGTGCAGGTGCATCGGCTCCGTCGTACTCGGCCTCGAGGGTAAACCCTGTTGAAGGACGCCGTTCCGTCGATCGCCGAGCGCGTCCCCTCCGGCGGGCGACGCGCTCGAGGGGCGGCCTCGGCAACTTTCTTGACCGGGGGCGGCGAACCCGGACGTGATGAAGGCTCATTCGCGATCGAGTGAACGTTCGACCCGGATTCAGCCGTCGACCGCTCGAGGGACCGCCGACGGGGGACGCCGATGAGTTCGCCGGCCGCCGTCAAGGAACGAATCGTCGAGAGCGGCGCGCTCGCCGTCCTTCGTGGGGTCGACGAGGACGACGTCGTCCCGGTCGCCCGCGCGATGTCGGAGGCCGGCGTCGGAGCGCTCGAGGTGACCGCGGACGGAACCCGCACGTACGAGAAGATCGCGGCGATCGACCGCGAGCTCTCGGGGACGGACACCGTCGTCGGCGCGGGCACGGTCCTCGACGCCGCGAGCGCCCAGTCGGTGATCGACGCGGGCGCCGAGTTCGTCGTCTCGCCCCACGTCGACCCCGAGGTCGTGACGGTCTGTAACCGCCACGGCGCCCTGTCGGCGCCGGGCGTCATGACGCCGACCGAGGCAGTCACCGCGATCGACGCCGGCGCGGACGTGCTCAAGATGTTCCCCGCCTCGACGGTCGGGCCGGGCCACATCGGCGCGCTGCAGGGACCGCTGGGCGACGTCGACGTGATCCCCACCGGGGGCGTCGACCGGGACAACCTCGCCGACTACCTCGAAGCCGGCGCGGTCGCCGTCGGCGCGGGCAGCGCCATCGTCGACTACGAGGCGATCGCCGAGGGCGACATGGACCGAGTGCGAGAGACCGCAGCCGCGTTCGTCGAAGCCGTCGAGGACGCGCGCTCGGAGTAGCCCCGAGCGCCGACGCTCCGGACCCCGCCTTTCGATCGTCGCCGGACCGACCAGCCGCGGCGCCCGTCCCCGCGGTAACTCTCGTCCGCGACGACGGCACGCACCGCCGAGTCGATACCGCCGCTGCCGGACCACTGTTCAAATATTTACTACAGATAGCGTAATCTTTTATCCCCCGAGCCCGTTTCTCGAGCCATGAAGGCGATCGCAGTCGAACCGGGCGCCGGTGAGCCGACCCTCGTCGAGCGACCCCGGCCGGAACCGGAAGCGGGAGAGGCGCTCGTGCGGACGCTCCGCGTCGGCGTCGACGGCACCGACCACGAGGTCATCGCGGGCCACCACGGCGAGGTGCCCCCCGGCGAGGACCGCCTCGTGCTGGGCCACGAGGCCGTCGGCGTCGTCGCGGACCCGAACGGCACCGACCTCGAGGAGGGGGAGTACGTCGTCCCGACGGTGCGGCGACCGCCCGACGGCACCAACGAGTACTTCGAGCGCGGCGAACCCGACATGGCGCCGGAGGGCGAGTACCTCGAGCGCGGGATCGTCGGCGCCCACGGGTTCATGGCGGAGTACTTCACGAGTCCCGCCGAGACGCTCGTTCCGATCCCGGAGCGACTCGCCCACCTGGGCTTTCTGGTCGAGCCGATCAGCGTCTCCGAGAAGGCGATCGAACACGCCGTCGCCGCCCGCTCGGCGTTCGAGTGGGAGCCCGAGTCCGCGCTCGTCCTGGGTAACGGTTCGCTCGGCTTGCTGACGCTCGCGATGCTCGAGGAGGTCCTCGGGTTCGACCGCACCTACTGCCTCGGGCGGCGGGATCGCCCCGATCCGACGATCGACATCATCGACGAGCTCGGCGCGACCTACGTCGACTCGCGGGAGACGCCCGTACCCGAGATCCCCGACGAGCACGAGTCGGTCGACTTCGTCTACGAGGCGACGGGGTACGCGAAACACGCCTTCGAGCCGATCGAGGCGCTCGCTCCCAACGGCGTCGCCGCCCTCGTCGGCGTGCCCGAACCCTGGTCGTTCGAGATCGACGGCGGACGGCTCCACCGGGAGTTCGTCCTGCACAACAAGGCGCTCGTGGGCTCGGTCAACTCCCACCGGGGCCACTTCGAGGCGGCGACGGACACGCTCGAGGGGCTGCCCGAGTGGCTGTTCGACGACCTCGTCACCGGCGTCTACGATCTCTCCGAGTACGAGCGAGCGTTCGAAACGGGCGACGAGATCGTCAAAACGGCCGTCGAGTTCGCACCCGTTCGGTGAGAGGTCGCGGTCGCGGGCCAGTAGCGGCGATCGCGGACGGCGGTGTGATGGTCGGAACCGACCCCGGCCAGTGGCGACGCTCGTATCGGCGTGACAGATACTGTATCCCAGAATAGAAACTATTACCCGATCACGAGTGAGTACTCCCCTCCATGGGAGTCGATTACTCGAAGCTCCACGACCCGAACGCGGAGTACACGATGCGGGAACTCTCCGGAGAGACGATGGGCGTCGTCGGCGAGCGCGGCGACGGCCGCGACGTCGAGATCACGGACGTCCAGACGACGATGGTCGACGGCAACTTTCCGTGGACACTCGTTCGCGTCTACACGGACGCTGGCATCGTCGGCACCGGCGAGGCCTACTGGGGCGCCGGCGCGCCCGAACTCATCGAGCGGATGACGCCGTTCCTGCGCGGGGAGAACCCGCTGGACATCGACCGACTCACCGAGCACCTCGTCCAGAAGATGTCCGGCGAGGGCTCCCTTGGCGGCGTCACCGTCACCGCCATTTCGGGCATCGAGGTCGCCCTGCACGACCTGGCGGGCAAGATCCTCGACGTTCCGGCCTACCAGCTGCTCGGCGGCAAGTACCGCGACGAGGTGCGGGTCTACTGCGACTGCCACACCGAGGAGGAGGCCGATCCCGTCGCCTGCGCCGACGAGGCCGAGCGCGTCGTCGAGGAGCTGGGCTACGACGCCCTGAAGTTCGACCTCGACGTCCCCTCGGGCCACGAGAAGGATCGGGCCAACCGCCACCTGCGGGCGCCGGAGATCGAACACAAGGCCAGCATCGTCGAGGCCGTCACCGAGCGCGTCGGCTCCCGGGCCGACGTCGCCTTCGACTGCCACTGGACGTTCTCGGGCGGCAGCGCCAAGCGGCTGGCCGAGCGCCTCGAGGACTACGACGTCTGGTGGCTCGAGGACCCTGTCCCGCCGGAGAACCACGACGTCCAGCGGGAGGTCACCCAGTCGACGTCGACTCCGATCACCGTCGGCGAGAACGTCTACCGCAAGCACGGCCAGCGTAGTCTCATCGAGAACCAGGCCGTCGATATCATCGCGCCCGACATGCCCAAGGTCGGCGGCATGCGCGAGACCCGGAAGATCGCCGACCTCGCGGACATGTACTACGTGCCCGTCGCGATGCACAACGTCGCCTCGCCGGTCGCGACGATGGGCAGCGCTCACGTCGGCGCCGCCATCTCGAACTCCCTTGCGGTGGAGTACCACTCCTACGAGCTCGACTGGTGGGAGGACCTCGTCGAAGAGGACGTCATCGAGGACGGCTACATCGAGATTCCCGAGGAGCCCGGCCTCGGCGTGACCCTCGACATGGACGCCGTCGAGGAGCACATGGTCGAGGGCGAGGAGTTGTTTGACGAAGCGTAGCTTCGTCGGGCTTGCCGAGCTCTGCTCGGCAGTGTTTGATGAAGCGTGAGCTTCATCAAGCTCGAGAATCTCCGATTCTCGGCGTTCGACCGAGCGAAGTCACGCCCGCCGAACGCTGCTCGGTACCGTTCTAAGCCGACTGCTATCTCGAGCGAGGTCGAACTCTGGGCGGCGAGGGCGCCTCGAAGCGTTAATCAGTTCGAGACCCCGACGACGAGATATGGTCTCACGCCGCTGGCTGTACTTCGGCGGATTTCTGATCACGGGGCTGCTTTTGGTCGGAACCGCGTTACTGGGACTGGCGGACGCGATGTCGGTGCTGTCCGACGGCACGTACTACGGCGAGGAGTTCGTCGTGCTGGCGATGCTCGGCGAGGCCGTCGAGTGGGTGTTGCTCGGGCTCGTCCTCGGGCTGGTGGCCGTCGGGTTTTTCGCTGCAACCGTCGTCTCGATCCTCCGGAGCGCGTCGGTTCCGCGCGACGATCGGCTCGCTGCCGTCGTCGAACGACTCGAGCGACGGTACCCGCTGTTGGCCCGGTTCGACGCCTCGAATCGGGTCGAGCCGACGGCCGAGGACCGACGGCGGGAGCTCAAGGAGCGGTACGTCGCCGGCGAACTGAGCGACGACGAGTTCGAACGCGAGCTGGAGCGACTGGCCGACGGCGATGCCTCGAGTCGACGGCGGTCCGGAACCGCCCTCGAGCGGGAGGACGAGCTCTAGGACACCCCGGCCGACCGCGAAGCTGCGGGTGAGCGTTTTATCCGCCTGCTCGAGGTGGGGAGGGGCGTGAGTCCAGACATCACCCGCAGACGGCTGCTCGGCGTCGCCGTCGGCTCCGTCGGCGCCGCGGGCGCCGGCGGCGTCGCGAGCGCGCAGGAGGATCGCTACGCCGAGATCTACGCCGAGTCGATCGACAGCGTCGTCCTCGTCAGCGTCGCGGGGGATGGGGGGGCCGAGGGGCTGGGATCGGGGTTTCTCGTCGACGACGACCGCGTCGTCACGAACCACCACGTCGTCGGCGGGGCCGACGAGGTCGAACTCCAGTTTCGCGACGAACGGTGGCGGACCGCGGCGGTCGTCGGCTCGGACGCCCACGGCGATCTGGCGGTCCTCGAGGTCGACGACGCCCCCGAGGCTGCCGGAGCGCTGTCGTTCGCGGACGCGGAGCCGACCGTCGGCCAGGAGGTGCTCGCGCTCGGCAATCCGCTGGGGCTCGGCGCCTCGATCTCGCAGGGGCTGATCAGCGGGGTCGAGCGCTCGCTGCCGAGTCCGAGCGGGTTCTCGATTCCCGCCGCGATCCAGACCGACGCGCCCGTCAACCCCGGCAACAGCGGCGGCCCGCTGGTCGATCTCGAGGGCGACGTCGTCGGCGTCGTCTTCGCCGGCGCGGGCCAGACGATCGGGTTCGCGATCTCGGCGGCGCTCGCCCGGCGGGTGGTCCCCTCACTCGCCGCGGACGGTTCGTACGAACACCCGTACCTGGGCGTCAGCGTCGTCCCCGTTCGCCCGGCGCTGGCCGAAGCCAACGACCTCGAGGAGCCCCGGGGCGTGCTGGTCGCCGAGGTCGTCCCGGGCTCGCCGGCCGACGGGGTCCTCGAGCCGGCCGACGGCGTCGCGACCGTCGACGGCGAGTCGGTTCCGGCCGGCGGCGACGTGATCGTCGCGGTCGACGGCGCGGAGATCCCCAACCAGGAGCGACTGGCCTCGATGATCGCGCTCGAGACCTCGCCGGGCGACGTCGTCGGGATCGAGCTGGTCCGCGGCGGCGAGCGCGAGACCGTCGACCTCGCGCTCGAGTCCCGACCCGACGTGGACGTTCCCTGATGCCCGCTCCGCAGGCGAACGCAGGTCCAGCGATTAGGGACGAGAGCGTGCTGGAGCGAAGTATGACCGAAATCGGTCACAAACTCATCTGCGAAGAGCACGGCCCGAACGATCTCGCCGAGTACGCGCGACTCGCCGACGAGTCCGCGTTCGACTTCGCGATGATCTCCGATCACTTCCACCCCTGGACCTCGAGCCAGGGGGAGAGCCCGCTGGTCTGGAACGTGATCGGCGCGATCTCGCAGGCGACCGACGACCTCACCCTGGGGACCAGCATCACCTGCCCGATCATGCGGTACCACCCCGCGATCATCGCGCAGGCGGCCGCGACCGCAGGGGTCCAGCTCCCCGGTCGGTTCTTCCTCGGGGTCGGCACCGGCGAGAACCTGAGCGAGCACGTACTTGGCGATCGCTGGCCCGAACACCGGGTTCGCCTCGAGATGTTAGCGGAGGCCGTCGACCTCATCCGCACCCTGTGGGAGGGCGAGACGACGAGCTACCGCGGGGAGTACTACACCGTCGAAAACGCCAAGATATACACGCTGCCCGAGGAGCTGCCGCCGATCCCGATCGCCGCGGACGGCCCGAAGACGGCGCGCAAAGCGGGGGAGATCGGCGACGGTCTCGTCGGGGTCGCGCCCGACCCGAACCTGATCGAGGCCTTCGAGGACGGCGGCGGCGAGGACAAACCCCGGTACGCCGAGATCGACGTCTGTTACGCCGAGGACGAGCAGGAGGCGATCGAGACCGCCCACGAGATCTGGCCCCAGGCGGCGCTGCCCGGCGAACTGCTCTGGGAGCTGCGAACGCCCGCCCACTTCGAGCAGGCAACCGAGGCGGTCTCGGAAGCGGACGTCGCGGAGGTCGTAGTCTGTGGCTCCGACCCCGAGGAACACATCGAGGGGATCAGGGAGTACGTCGACGCCGGCTACGATCACGTCGCGGTCCACAACGTCGGCTCGAACCAGGCCGAGTTCGTCGAGTTCTACGAGGAGGAGGTGCTGCCGGCGGTGCAGTAGTCGGCCGGTCGCGAGGAAGCGTTACGATGACTCCTCGGTCTCGCCTTCGGCCTCCTCGAGGTCGTCGGGCTGTTCTCCGTCCGAGCGCGGCGCGTTCTGGGTTCCCAGGTCGTCGTCGCCGTCGTCGGTCGCGTCGTCCTCGCGGTCGACGCGCTCGAGTTCCTCCTCGACCTCGGCTTCCCGTTCGGCCTCGTACTCGTCGGCGCGGTCGGTGTCGTCTTCGGCCATACCGGCTTCGGCTTCGGGGCCGAGCGGTTTGGTCCTCGGGCCGTCGACTGCAACGTCGACCGCGAGGACGTTTCGTTTCAAGGAAAGGGTAGCTGACACGAAAGACAGATAAAAGAGCCCGCACTGTGAACGGATAGATATGGACGTTCCGTACGACCTCACCTCGTACATTCGGGTGTTGAAGATGGCGACGACGCCCACGAGCGAGGAGTTCCTCCAGGTATCGAAGATCGCCGGTGCGGGAATCCTGCTCGTCGGGTTCCTCGGGTTCGTCATCGGCGCAATTATGGTACTGCTGACCGGCGACGCCGGTGGTGCCTTCTAATGGGCATCTACGCAGTCAAGACGACGGCCAGCCAGGAGCGCACCGTCGCCGACATGATCATCAACCGCGAGGAGCCCGAGATCCACGCCGCGCTCGCGCCGGACTCGCTGACCTCCTACGTGATGGTCGAGGCCGACGACGACTCCGTGATCACCCGCGTGCTCGAGGACATCCCCCACGCGCGCAGCATGGTCCCCGGGAAGTCGGACATCTCGGAGGTCGAGCACTTCCTCTCGCCGAAGCCGGACGTCGAGGGGATCGCCGAAGGGGACATCGTCGAGCTCATCGCCGGCCCGTTCAAAGGCGAGAAGGCCCAGGTCCAGCGCATCGACGAGGGGAAGGATCAGGTGACGGTCGAACTGTACGAGGCGACGGTTCCGATCCCGGTGACGGTGCGAGGCGACCAGATTCGCGTGCTCGATTCCGACGAGCGGTAGCGAGTCGGTTCGCTCGGCGCTCCTTTGTAGACGGTCCCACGTCCGGGTGAAACGGCCACGAGGACACAGCGGTCGCCGCAAACTCGTCACCGCGCCGTCAGACGGTATCGGAATCAGAATGCATAACCCGACGCTCGCGAAAGGGGCTACGTACTCGTGAGCGACGGAGAGGAAGTTCGGGTCGACTGTCACGTGAAAGTGCTCAACGACGCCGTCGTCGAGCGCGCGATACGTGCCGGCCTCGACGCAATCGTCTACGCACCGCATTTCACCCGTCTGCCGGAGATCCGCGAGCGCGCCGCGGCCTACTCGAGCGACGACCTGCTCGTCGTTCCCGCCAGGGAGGTCTTCACGGGCAGCTGGCGGGACCGCAAACACGTCCTCGCGATCGGGCTCTCCGAGCCCGTCCCGGACTTCATTCCCCTCGAGGTGGCGATGGCCGAGTTCGACCGCCAGGGGGCCGCGGTGCTCGTCCCCCACCCCGAGTTCGCGACGGTCAGTCTCGGCGAGCCCGAGCTGCGCACGTACGCGCGGACGATCGACGCGATCGAGATCTACAACCCGAAACACCTCCCGTCGCACAACCGCCGCGCCCGCGAGCTGGCCGACATGCTCTCCTACCCGCCGTTTGCGTCCTCGTACGCTCACCTGCCGAGCTCGATCGGCGTCGCCTACACCGCCTTCGACGCGGCGATCGAGTCCGAGGCCGATCTGGTCGACGCCCTCGAGAACCGCGTCGCCCGGCGAGCCGTTCACGACAACGGACCGCGACAGCTGCGGACGTCGGCTCAGGAGCTCGCCCACCTCGGCTACGAGAACACCTGGAAGAAGGTCGACCGCTGTTTCCTCTCGGGTATCGAACCGACCCATCCCGACCACATCGCCTACGACGGTCGATTCGACGACGTCGCGGTCTACTGATCGTCTTCCTCGAGTGCGTCCGCGATACGCTCGAGTTGCAGTCCGACGTAACACAGCGCCTGCGTCTGCATAATCGCCGGATCGGTCGTCCACTCGTCGGTGATGTAGGCCGCCTGCTTGCCTGCACGGTCGAGTTCTGTGGTATCGTTTGCCATCGGTGTCGGGTTCGACGTCGATCCCCGAAACCGTTTGGCCGACGGGGCCCTCGAGACGCCGCCGACGGGCGGTCGATCACTCCCGGCGCGAGGCGTCCCGGACCGCCTCGAGGGTGCGTTCGACCCGCGCCCAGTGGCTCCCGCGCCAGAAGTGCTGGCCGCAGTCCCGACAGCGCCACACCGCGAACTCGCCGGGATCGGGCGCGTACTCGGGCGTCGACGCCGCGGGGTCGACCGCCTCGAGCGGGCCGTTACAGCGCCCGCAGCGGGAGGGATCGCCCTCGAGGGAGAGGTCGACCCCCGCGGACGCGAGTTCGGCGAGCTGGGCCTCGACCTCGCGGGACTCGAGCAGGATCGAGGCGTCGGCGCGGGTCGCGAGCTGAACGTCTCTCGTGACGAGGGTGCGGTCCTCGGCCTTCGCGGCCACGAGCAGGGCGTCGTCGGCCTCGAGGTCGCGGTCCCCGGCGTAGGCGGTATCGTGGCCGCACATCCGCAGGTAGGCGACGAGCCCGCCGCACATGACGTCGAGGAGGATCTCCATTCAGTGCAGGAACGCCCGCAGCTCCTCGAGTTCCCAGGTGTTGATCACGTCCGCGGGTTCGGCCCAGCCCCGACGGGCGGTGTGGACGCCCCAGCGCATGTACTCGAGGGTCGCGGGCTGGTGGGCGTCGGTGTCGACCGCGATCGGCGCGCCCGCATCGATCGCAGCCTGGACGGCGCTGCCCCAGAGATCGAGCCGCTTCGGGTTGGCGTTGACCTCGAGTGCCGTTCCGTGGTCGGCCGCGGCTTCGCCCAGCGCAGTCGCGTCGAACTCGAGCCCGGAGCGCTCGTTGAGCAGGCGTCCGCTCGGGTGACCGAGCACGTTGACGGCGGGGTTCTCGATCGCCGTGACGAGTCGGTCGGTCGCCGTCTCGGCGTCCTGGCCGAGCGCGCTGTGGGGCGAGGCGACGATCACGTCGAGGGCGTCGACGACCTCCTCGCCGAGGCCGATCCCGCCGTCGGCGTCGACGTTGGCTTCGATTCCGGCGAGCACCTCGACGTCGGCCGCGGCGGCGACCTCGCGGATCGCCTCGACCTGCTCGAGAATTTCCGTATCGGTCAGACCCATGTCGGCGACGACGCCGGGCCCCTCGGCGTGGTCGGCGACGCCGTAGTAGTCGTAGCCCATCTCCGCGGCCGCCTCGACCATCGCGTCGATCGAGGTGTTGCCGTCTGACCACTCGGTGTGGGTGTGGAGGTCGCCCCGGATATCGTCGCGGGTGAGCAGGTCGGGGAGGGCGCCGTCGGCCGCGGCGTCGATCTCGCCGCGGTCCTCGCGCAGCTCGGGCGGGATCCACTCGAGGCCGAGCGCCTCGTACATCCCCGCCTCGTCCTCGCCGGCGACGCGCTCGCCGACGCGCTGTCCTGAATCGGGGTCGTCGATACCGGAGACGTCGAAGGCGCCGTACTCGTTCAGTTTGACGTCGCGATCGATGGCGTAGTTGCGCAGCGTGATGTTGTGGTCCTTGCTCCCCGTGAAGTACTGCAGGGCGGAGCCGAACTCCTCGGGGACCACGGTCCGGAGGTCGACGCGGATCTCGCCGACGCGGACGCTGGCCTTCGCGGGCCCGGACTCGATCTCGTCGTCGACGGAGTCCCAGCCGACGAACTCGTCGATCACGTCCTCGGCGTCCTCGGTCGCCACGAGCACGTCGACGTCCCCGATGGTCTCGCGCCAGCGCCGGATGGAGCCGGCGACCTCGCAGCGCTCGACCGTCCCGACGGACTCGAGGAAGGCCAGCACGTCGTCGGCCAGCGGTCGGGCCTCACCGAGCAGCTGGCGCTGACCGATCGTGCGGGCGAACTCGAGGTTTTCCTTGATGTTCTCCTCGGTTTTCGGGCCGAAGCCCTTGACCGCCTGGATCTCGCCGGCCTCGGCGGCGGCCTCGAGGTCGTCGAGGCTCTGGATCCCCAGCTCGCGGTAGAGCTTGCCCGCCGTCTTCGGGCCGACGCCCTCGATCCGGGTGAGGTCGGCAATGTCGATCGGCAACTCGGCGCGCAGCTCCTCGAGTTCCTCGATCTCGCCCGTTTCGACGTACTCGACGATCTTCGAGGCGATGGCGTCGCCGACGTGGTCGATCGTCTCGATCGACTCGCGGTCGTCCGCGGCGACGTAGTCGGCGATCGGCGTCGGGTGGGCGCGAACGCTCTCGGCCGCCCGCCGGTAGGCGCGGGGTTTGTACTCGACGTCGTCGGCCTCGAGCAGGTCGGCGAACTCCTCGAGCCGCCCCGCGAGTTCGGCGTTGGTCGTCATCGCCCCCTCCGGGCGCTCCCGCCCTCTTCCTGGCCCAGCGCCTGCTTCAGGAACGACATCCAGCGCTTCGTGTCGGCTGCCCGTTTCGCCTGCTGCTCGCGCTCGAGGTCGGTCGGACCGAGGTTCTCGAGGGCGTTCAGCGCGCGATCGATGCCGATAATCCCCTGGGCGAGCTCCTCGCCCTCCTCGCGGCTGATGTTGCCCTCTTCGATCGCCTCGAGGCGCTCGACGCGTTCGCGGCGCAGGTTCCGTTTGGCCTGCTCGACGCGGTCGCGCTCGCCGGGGGGCACCGTCTCGCGGCGCTTGATCTCGAAGACGAAGGTTCGGAGGTCGATCTCCTCGCCCTGGACGGTGATCGTCTCCGGGATGTCCGCGCCGACGGTGGCGCCTTCGCGCTCGACGCGCTCGAGCAGCTGCTTGCGCTCGTACTCTTGCACACCCATCCGTTGGGGGCTGAACGGCAAAAATGTACGTTCCGGCACCGTCGGCGCTTCGGCGAGGTCCCCACGCGAGGCGGGCGCGCTCTCCCGCGAGTCGGGAGCCGAGTTCGACCGCGACTCAAGTGCAACTTCGGTCCGATCTCGAGAATTGCCCGCCAGCGTCGGAGCTGAACCCCAAGTCCCTTGGTAGTGCCACCCCTATCCTCGCGCAATGGCCACGTGCGACGTGTGTGGGAGAGAAGAGAGCATGCCCTACAACTGCCGGCACTGTGGTGGCACCTACTGCTCCGAACACCGCCTGCCGGAGAACCACGACTGTACGAGTCTCAACAACTGGAACGATCCCCAGGGGGTCTTCGACAGCGGGTTCGACGATGGCGTCGAGAGCGGGGGCCGATCCGGTAGCGCGAGCCTGCTGGACAAGCTCCCGATCGACACCGGTCCGGGCGGGCCGCTGGGGTACTTCCGCGGGAACGCGACCTACACGTTCCTCGCGCTGATGTGGATCACCTTCCTCTGTCAGTGGATCGCGCTGTTCGTCGGCGGACAGGCGCTACACGGCGCGCTGTTTACGCTCTCGACGGCGAACCCCGAGTACGTCTGGACGTGGGTCACCTCCGTCTTCGCGCACGATCCCGGGGGTATCACGCACCTCGTGTTCAACAGTATCGTGGTGTTCTTCTTCGGACCCCTCGTCGAGCGCTACGTCGGCTCGAAGAAGTTCGCGATCCTCTTCGTCGTCAGCGGCGCCCTCGCGGGGCTCGGACAGGTCGCCATCTCCGCCGCCCAGGGCGTCCCCACGAGCGTGCTCGGCGCCAGCGGCGCCGCGCTCGCGATCATGGGCGTGCTGACGGTCCTGAACCCGAATCTCAAGGTCTACCTCTACTTCATCCTCCCCGTCCCGATCTGGGTGCTCACGATCGGGACGGCGCTGATCAGCGTCGTCTACATCGGGACCGGCGGCGGCGGCCCGATCGCCCACGGCGCCCACCTGGTTGGCCTCCTGATCGGACTGGGCTACGGCGAGTACATCAAACGGACCATGAACGTCCGGACGCCCGACCAGTTCCAGCTCGGCGGAGGCGGCCCCGGGGGTCCGGGCGGTCCCGGCGGCGGCCCCGGCGGTCGCCGCCGCTTCTGAGCGCGCAGCCGAAAGCCCACGCACTGATTTTCCCTCGGCCGCAACCACGAGCCACCGATGCACGTCTCCCGCCCGACCCTCGTCCCCGACGCCTCGCTCGAGCGTTCGGAAATGGAAGCCCTCCAGCGAGAGATCGCCGAGGCCGCGGTCTTCGAGGACGACCTCGAGTTCGATCCCGCCGTCCTCGGCGACCCGCTGGCGGCGTCGGCGAGCGCCGGCGAACCCCCGATCGTCGCGGGCGTCGACCAGGCCTTCCTCACGAACGAGGCGGGCGACCAGGACCGAGCGCTGTCGGCCGTCGTCGCCGTGCGGGGCGGCGAGGTGATCGAACGGGTCCACGCGGTGACGCCACTTTCGATCCCCTACATCCCCGGTTTGCTCTCCTTTCGCGAGGGGGCGCCGATTCTCGACGCGCTCGAGGAACTCTCCGTCGACCCCGACCTGCTGCTGTTCGACGGCAGCGGGCGCATCCACTTCCGACAGGCCGGGATCGCGACCCACATGGGAGTCGTCCTCGACGCGCCCAGTATCGGGATCGCCAAGAGCCTGCTCTGTGGCAGCCCGCGCGGGGACCTCGAGGACCTGCCCGAGGGGACGCGGATCGGGATCGAGGCGAACTCGCGGGTCGACGCCGATAATGGCACGCTGCTGGGCTACGCCGTCCAGACCCGCCAGTACGACTCGCCGGACCGGTACATCAACCCGCTGTACGTCAGTCCGGGTCACCGCGTCGGCCCCGAGACCGCGGCCGACGTCGCCCTCGCGCTGTCGTCGTCGTACAAGCTCCCCGATCCCGTTCGACTGGCCGACAGCTACGCCGACGAGGCGAAACGCGGGCTCGAGGAGTGAGGGACGGGCGCCCGGAATTGACGACCGATCGGTCGCTCGCGGTGACTGCCGTTTCGACCGGCACGATAAACCGTCGATACTTAGGCACCCTCACCCGAAACGGTCACGCATGGCCATCGCTGAGGAAGCCGACGACCGGGCGGGCGACGACGCGACCGCCGCGGACGACGCCGGACGGGAAACGACGACCGACGCGAACGAGGACCGTTACACGCGCAAGCAGTGCGTGCTGATCACTGGCTGCTCGTCGGGGGTCGGCCACGCGACCGCGCGGGCGTTCCTCGAGCGGGACTGGCAGGTGATCGCGACGGCCCGGAACGTCGACGATATCACCGACCTCGAGGAGCTGGGCTGTACGACCCTCGAGTTAGACGTCACCGACCCCGATCAGGTCGCCGACGTCGTCGAGCGCACCGTCGAGATCGGCGGCGCGATCGACTGTCTGGTCAACAACGCGGGGTACGCCCAGATGGGGCCGATCGAGGACGTCTCGACGGTCGACCTCCACCGTCAGTTCGACGTCAACGTCTACGGCCCCCACCGCCTCGCGCGGGCCGCCCTGCCGCACATGCGCGCCCAGGGTGCGGGGCGGATCGTCAACGTCTCGAGCGTCGCGGGCCGAGTGTCCTTCCCCGGCTACGGCGCCTACTCGGGGTCGAAACACGCCCTCGAGGCAATGACTGACTCCTTGCGGGGCGAGGTCGAGGAGTTCGGCATCGAGGTCGTGTTGATCGAGCCCGGCCCGATCGAGAGCGAGTTCTCCGACCGGGTCGACGAGGAACTGCCCGGCTCGGAGCGCACGCCGGCCTACGAGTCGCTGTACGAGATCTACGACGAGGCCCAGCTGATCGGCGGCGGACAGGGCGGCCCGTTCGCCTCGACGCCCGCGGAGGTCGCGACGGCGATCGTCGAGTCCGCGATCCGCTCGGAACCCCCCGCCCGCTACCCCGTCGGCCCGATCGGTCAGCTGGGCGTCTACGCGCGGTTCCTCCCCGACCGACTTCAGGACGCCCTCTACGGCGTCGTCCGGAAGCTGGTCTGATCTCGCGGCCGTCGTTACAGCTTCGACGCCGGGACGAAAGGAGAGCAGACAGCGATAGCGCCGCCTCGAGCGCGCGAGGCGATAGTCAGTCCCCGGTCGCTCGAGTCTCGCCCCCGGAGTCGTCGACGGCGAACGTCCCGCCCGGACACCGACGGACGCGCCCGGCCCGCTGGAGCTCGCGACACCGACGCTCGATCGTTACCGGGTGTGTGGCGAGGCGATCGGCCAGCTGGGAGATCGTCATCGGACCGCCGTCGGTCAGTGTCTCGAGGATCTCGCGGTCGCTCCGGCCGGAAGGCGGTTCGTCCGTCGGCATCGGTATACCTCGACATTGTCCGAGCGAGGGATGAATGACGCTCCGGTTCCCAGTCGGTGAGAACGGGTCCGAGGGAAGCGCTCGAGCCGGATACGAGCGACCGCCGGCTACCCGCTGAACGCCTCGGCGAACTCGGTCGGTAGCGTCGCGATGTCGATCCCCCAGGCCATCGGGAGCCACAGCAGCGCGACGATCGTGATCAGCGCGATGCCGATGACGTTGAGCCCGATCCCGACGCGGGCCATCTGGGGCAGGGAGATGTAGCCGCTGCCGAAGACGATCGCGTTCGGGGGCGTCGCGACCGGGAGCATGAACGCGAACGACGCGGCGGTCGCGCCGGCGATCATCAGCCCGTAGGGGTGGACGCCGATGCCGACCGCGACGCCGGCGAGGATCGGCATCAGCATCGCCGTCGTCGCCGTGTTCGAGGTGACTTCGGTCAGGAAGATCGTCATCGTGACGACCGCCAGCAGGATGAGGACCATCGAGACGCCCTCGAGAGCGGCCAGCTGTTCGCCGATCCAGGCGGCGAGCCCGGTGTCGCCGAAGCCCGAGGCGATGGCGAGTCCGCCGCCGAACAGGAGGATGACGCCCCAGGGGATGTCGACGCCGTTGGTCCAGTCCAGCAGGAACGTGTGGTCGCCGTCTTCGGTTTTCGTCGGCAGGGTAAAGAGGACGAGCGCGCCGCCGATGGCGACGATCGTGTCGGCGTCCTCCGGCGGAACGATCCCCAGGACTGGCTCGAGCAGACTGGCGCCGATCCAGGACAGCGCCATTCCGACGAAGACGACGAGAACCATCCGTTCCTGGGTGCTCGTCGGACCGAGTCGCTCGAGTTCGCGATCGATCGTGTCGGCGCCGATCGGGAGCTCGTCGAACTGCGGCGAGATCGCGACCCGGGTGACGTAGACGTAGACTGCAACGAGCCCGACGATCGAGATCGGGACGCCGTAGAGCATCCACTCGGCGAAGCCGATCGTCGTTCCGAACAGCTCGCCGGCCTGGCCGGCGAAGAGGATGTTCGGCGGCGTGCCGATCAGCGTCGCGACGCCGCCGACCGAGGCGCCGTAGGCGATACACAGCATCAGGGCGACGCCGAAGGAGAACTCGCCCTCGCCCGTGTCGATGTCGAGGCCGGTCTCGTCGATCAGATCGGCAGTCTGGTAGATGACCGCCAGCGCGATCGGAACCATCATCATCACGGTCGCGCTGTTGGAGACCCACATCGAGAGAAACGCCGTCGCGAGCATGAACCCGAGGATGAGCCGCGACGGTTCGGTGCCGACGGCCTTGATCGTCCGCAGCGCGATCCGCCGGTGCAGCCCCCAGCGCTGCATCGCCATCGCGAGGAAGAACCCGCCCATAAACAGGAAGATCAGCGGGCTGGCGTAGGACGGCGTCGTGTCCGCAACCGGCAACGCGCCCGTCAGCGGGAAGAGGACGATCGGCAGCAGCGACGTCGCCGGGATCGGGATCGCCTCGGACATCCACCAGACGGCGACCCACGCGGTGACCGCGGCGACGGCCTGCCCTTCAGGGGTCAGCCCCTCGGGCGTCGGCGACAGGAAGATCGCCGCGAACAGCACGGGGCCGAGGACGAATCCGAACTTCTGTCGCAATTCGTAGCTGCCGCCGACGTCGAACGGGGATCGGTCGCCGTCGGGGCCGTCCCCGTCGTCCCCGCCGCCGAGGCCGCCGCGCTCGGGATCGGCGGGCGCGTCGCTGCCGCCGTCGGTAAACGCTTCCCGGGCGACGCGTCGCTCCGCCGCCGAGAGTTCGTCGAGATCCTCGGCGATCGCGTGACCGTCGAGCGTGAGGTAGGCCTTCGTCCGTTCGTTGAGAAACCACAGGTACCCCCAGAACTGCTGTATAGCGAGCTGACACCTGTCGAGAGCGTTCGATACCATCTGCTCGAGCGTTGCGAACCCGGGATTAAAAATGCCGAGGTTCGCTCGCGAGAGGATGTCACTGGCGTTAGACGTTCCCGCGGGAGCGGTTCGCGGGGAGCGCCGGAACGCACATATCGGCGCCGGGAGAACTCGAGTCGTGCCACTGCTACAGTTCGACACGACCCGGTCGCTGTCGGCCGAGGAACGGACTGCGCTCGCAGAGCGGGTGACGGCGCTGTACGCCGAGGAGATGGAGACGACGACGGGCCACGTCGCGGTGACGATCCGCGAGCGCGAGCCCTCGGCGATGCACCTCGGTCGCCAGGTCGAGGGACCGCTGCTCTTTCTCGACGCCGAGATCCGGCGCGGACGACCGTTCGAGCGCAAGCGGGCGTTCGCGCTGGCGACGATGGCCTACGCTGGCGACGCCCTCGAGATCCCCGATCCGAACATGAAGGTGGTGTTCACCGAACACGAGGGCGAGGCGATGATGGGCGTCGACCGCGTGGGGGGCGAGTGGAGCGGGGACGACGGAGACGGTTGAGCGAGAACGGCAGAGACGCGCCGGGGCTCGAGAGCACCGCGCGGTCCACCGGTTCCGTCACGGTAAAGCGGCCCCGTCGGAAAGGCGCGGTCGATGGATCGGTCCGACTACCGGACGGTCTCGCTGATCGCGCTCTGGCAGGTCGCCGCGAGCGTCTGTTACTACACCGTCTTCGCGGCGACGCCGTTCTTCCGCGCGGAGTTCGGCCTCTCCCGGTTCCAGGTCGGGTTCGTCGTCACCGCCCTGACGCTGGGCTACGCGGTCTTCCTGCTCCCGGTGGGCGCGCTGATCGATCGCTTCGGCGAGTACCGCTCGCTCGTGGTCGGCCTCGTCGGCCTCGCCGCGGGCGCGACGCTGGTCGCGGGCGCACCGTCGGTCGCCCTGCTGCTCGTCGCCGCCTTCTTCCTGGGCTCGGCGTACGCGAGCGCGATCCCGGGGACGAACAAGGCCGTCTACGACAACGTCGCCGCGGGTCGCCAGAACCTCGCGGTCGGGATCAAGCAGGTCGGAGTCACCGCCGGCAGCGGGATCAGCGCCCTGCTCGTGACCGGACTCGCCGGCCTGTTCTTCTGGCAGGCGGGCTTTCTCGTCGCCGCCGGCGTCGGGTTCGTCGTCGCTCTCGTCTTCGCGGCGCTGTACGACGGCTCCGACGGCGGCGGGGCCGCCGACTATCCCGACTTCCGGGCGCTGTCGCGGAACCGCCCGTACCGCTGGCTGGTCGCGGCGGGGTTTTTCCTCGGCGCGGCGCTGTTCACGACGACGGGGTACACCGTCCTGTTCCTCGAGGAAGAAGTCGGCACCTCGGTCGCCTTCGGCGGGGTCGTCCTCGCGACGGTCCAGCTGTTCGGCAGCGCCGGCCGGATCGCGACGGGGTGGCTGAGCGACGCGCTCCCGGGCGATCCACAGCGCCGGATCGGGGCGATCCTGATCGTCCAGGTGCTCGCCAGCGCCGTCCTGTTTGGAGTCGTCGCCGCGACCTCGAGCCCGATCGGCGCCGCGGTCGCGTTCGCGGCGCTTGGCTTTTTCGCCCTCGGGAATACGGGCGTCTACTACTCCTGTATGTCGACGCTGGTCGGCAGCGAGGAGATGGGTGGGGCGACCGCGGGCGGACAGCTCGCGCTGGTCGCCGGCTCGATCGTCGCCCCGCCCGCGTTCGGCTACCTCGCCGACGCCGTCGGCTACCGCGCCTCGTGGTGGCTGCTCGGCGCCGGCTGCGTCCTCGCAGCGGGCCTGCTCGTCGTCGCGGTTCGTACCGAACCGCCGATCGACGACCCCGCGCTGGCCGACTGATCGAGCCGAAGGACGAACCACTATGATCTCTGAGGACGAAGCCCCGCTCATGTACCGCGTTTTACTCCCTATCGACGACAGCGAGGCCCGCGCTCGCGCCCAGGCCGAGGCCGTCCTCGAGTTACCCCGTGCTAGCGACGAGATCACGGTCGACGTCCTCCACGTCCACGAGGAGGTGTCGGGACCCGACGCCGAGTGGGCCGCGGGCGGGTTCTCCGAGGAGTACGCCGAACAGATGGACGAGAACCTGCGCGAGCGGGCGAGCCTGCCCGGCGCCGTCGAGACGGTGGCCGAGCTACTCGAGGAGGGTGGCGTCGACTACGAGGTCCACGAGTCGGTCGGCGAGCCCGCCGAGACGATCCTCGCGGCCGCGGGCGAGCGGGACAGCGACGCGATCGTCATCGGGATCCAGAAGCGCTCGCCCGTCGGGAAGGTGCTGTTCGGCAGCGTCGCCCAGGGCGTGATCCTCGACAGCGATCGCCCGGTGACGACGGTTCCCGCGGCCGAGGAATGAGAACCGTACTACCGTAGGCAGGCCGCGACGACCTCGAGCATCCCCTCTCCCTGGACCTCGTCGGCGAACAGCGGCACCCGGCGGACGTCGGTGCCCCGGAACAGCTCCTGGGCCTCCGCCAGCGCCGACTGCTGGACGTCCCATCGTCGCTGGCAGAACTCACATCCCTCGAGGTCGGGCTGGAGGAACTCGCCCTCGACGTCGTCGGTGACGTCCGACAGCGGTTCCATCACGCGGTTGACGACGACGGTGCCGACCGGGATCCCGAACTCGTCGAGCTGTTCGCGCAGCCGCTTTGACTCGAGGACGCTCATCTCCTCGGGAACCAGCACGATCCGGAAGTCCGTTCGGGCGGGATCCCGAAGGGCGGCGCGCAATCGCTCGATGCGCTCGCGTAGCTCCTCCAAGTTCTGCAGGTCGGGCTCCTCCTCGGGCATCTCCTCGTCGCCGAACATCCCCTTCATCCCGTCGATCATCCCGCCGATCCGCTGGCGGAATTTCACGATCCGGCCCATCATCGTGTCCATGAGTTCGGGCAGTTGGAGCAGCCGGAGAGTGTGCCCCGTCGGTGCGGTGTCGACGACGACCCGTTCGAACCGGTCGTCGTCCAGGTACTCGAGCAATAGCTGCATCGCGGCGGCCTCGTCCGAGCCCGGCATCGGCCCGCCCAGCAGCGACTCCATCGGGGAGTCCTCGCCGAACATCCCCTCGAGGCCGCCGAACATCCCGGCCCCCTCTCCCTGCGCTTGCGCCTGGGCGGCGAAGCCGGCGTCGTCGACGGCGGCCTCGGGGTCGATCTCGGCGGCGTACAGCGGGACGTCCTCGCGGATCCGTCCCGGCTCCGAGGGGATCTCCGTCTCGTAGGTGTCCGACAGCGAGTGGGCCGGGTCCGTCGAGACGACCAGTGTCGGGACGCCCCCGCGGGCGCTGTCCAGCGCGGTCGCGGCCGCCATCGTCGTCTTCCCGACCCCGCCCTTGCCGCCGTAGAGCACGTAGTCCGGTCCCTCGATGTCCTCCTCGGACGGACGAACGGAGACCGTCTCTTCCTCTTCGCCGACCGACTCCGTCGGCGTCACCTCGATCGTGTGGTCGCCGTCGTCGGTCCCCCCGTCGTCCGCCTCGGCCTCGTCGACCGGTTCGACGTCGATTCCGCTCATGCAGTCCGGTTTCCGGCGCGCACACGAGAACCCGTCGGTCTCGAGGAGCGATCGACGAATCGGACCGCGTCCGTCCACGAGAGATATTAACACTCCCTCGCTAATTTAAGGCATGGGGAGTATCCTTATCGATATACCCATCCTCCTACGTAGATTTAATTACGATGACGTGGACGGTACGCTCACGACGAAGCGGTGGTGGCGCTTCGAACTTTCCCTCATGACTGCACAACTCACCCGACCGAGTCCCGACGAATCGACGACGAACGACGACGCTCCGTTCCCGTACGGCGGCGGCGAGCCCGGGCTGGCGCTCCCGGCCGCGAACGCCCGCGGCGTGCTCCGACCCGAGGACTCGACCGCGGCCGTCGGCGCCGCCGGCTCGACGGCCTGTCCGGACTGTGCCGCCGAGACCGTCAACGGCGCGGGGCTGTACGTCTGTCCCGACTGCGCCTGGAGCGGAACCCTGCGGTAAGGCGTCGGCCGTCCCGTTCCCGACGGCATCGTCGCGAGTTTTTCGAACCGATCGCCGACAGTCTCGAGTTATGCGACAGGTGTTGAAGGGAGCTATTCTGCAATAGGTAGCTGAGTCACCGTAACCGAGCGCTACTCGAAGTACGTCGCGAGCCGCTCCGCGGCCTCGGAGACCCGCGGCGTGACCAGCGCGAAGCGGAGCCAGTCGGCGCGGGAGTCGCCGAACGCCTCGCCGGGCATCCCCGCGACGCCGGCCTCGTCGATCAGTCGCTCGACGTTCTCGAGCGTCCCCGGATACCCGTCGAAGCGGGCCATCACGTAGAACGAGCCCTGGGGCGTGGTGTAGTCGGCGCCCGCGACCTCGAGGGCGTCGGTGAACGTCTCGACGCGCTCGGCGAGCTGCTCTCGGCTCTCCTCGTAGTACTCCGGTTCGGTCTCCCGGAGCGCCCGGAGGACGGCGTACTGGGCGGGGCGGCTGCCGGCGACGTTGACCAGCATGTGGCGGCTCTTGGCGTTCTCGACGAGGTGGGGCGGGAAGATCGCGTACCCCACCCGGAACCCGGTGATCGCCATCGACTTCGAGAAGGCGTTGGTGACGATCCGGTGATCGGAGTCGACCCCGAGCGCGGAGGCGAACCGCCCCGAGAGGTCGAAGTGGTCGTACACCTCGTCGCTGACCAGGATCGCGTCGTGTTCCTCGGCGATGGCGACGAGTTCTCGGATCGTCTCCTCGGGGTAGACCGCCCCCGTCGGATTGTTCGGCGAGTTGACGACGATCGCGGCCGTCTCCGCCGTCGTCGCCGCGCGGACGTCGGCCGGATCGAGCTGGCCCGCCTCGTCGGCGGCGACGAACCGCTGACGACCGCCGAGCATCGTCGTCTTCCCGGGGTAGTAGGGGTAGACGGGATCGGTCAGCACGACCTCGTCGCCGCGGTCGCGCTCGAGAGCCCGCGCCATCGCGAGGTAGTTCGCCTCGCCCGCGCCGTTGGTGACGACGACCTGCTCTGCGTCGACGTTCCGTCGGGCGGCGATCTCCTCGCGCAGCTCGGAGAGGCCCTCGCTGGGCGGGTACTGGAACTGGTCAGGCTCGAGGTCGGCGTACTCGCCCAGTCCCTCGCGCAGGGCCTCCGGGGGTTCCCAGTCGGGGTTCCCGCTGACCATATCGATGACGTCCCGGTCGGCCCGGTCGGCGTACTGCATCACGCGAAAGAACAGCGGCGTCTCGTACTCCATGCGGCCCACTGGGTGCTCGCCCATCGTCGTTCTTTCGTCGCGGGCTCGAGCCGGCCTCGGGGGGCCCGCGCCGACGCAACCCAGGATTTGAAACCCGCCGGGTGCCTCGAGTCGGGTATGAACGACGACATCGACCGCGAACTGCCGATGGACGTCGCCGACGCGATGCGGGACGAAGGCGACACCCTCGCCGTCACCGAGTCCTGTACGGGCGGGTTGATCGGCGCCGCGATCACCGCCGTCCCGGGGGCCACGGACTACTTCGACTCGGGACTGACGACCTACGCCTACGACGCCAAACGGCGCCACCTCGGGGTCAGCCGCGAGGCCTTGGACGAGCACGGCGCCGTCTCGGAGCCAGTTGCCCGCGAGATGGCCCAGGGGATCCGCGACGTGGCCGATACGACCTGGGGGGTCGCGACCACCGGCGTCGCCGGTCCCACCGGCGGTACCGAGGACGACCCGGTCGGCACGGTCTACGTCGGCGTCTCCTACGCCGGGCCCTGGGGAACGCAGTCCTCGTTCGCGACAGTCTCCCGGTACGAGTTCGACGGTGACCGCGCCGAGGTGCGGGCGAAGACCGTCGACCGGGCGCTCGAGGATCTACTCGCCGCCGTCGCGGAAGTTCGGGAGTGACGATCGGGCGGGTCGCGAGGCCGACCCCTCGCGGACGCTGACCGTCCGCGAGAGAAAACTATTCGAGGGTCCCCCCGCGACGTCCCCCTAATGAACAAACGGGGACACGTTCTCAACGCCGTTCTGTTGAGTATCGGGCTCGGAATCCTGCTCGAGCCCGCGCTCGATCCGGGAACCCTCGAGTCGGTCGTCACCATTACGGTCCCGGTGACGCTCGGCGCACTCTTTCCCGACGTCGACACCGCGTTCGGCCGCCACCGCAAGACGCTGCACAACCTCCCCGTACTCGGCCTGTTCGTCGCCTTCCCGTTCGTCTTCGGCAACCTCGAGTACGTCTGGATCGGCGTGTTGACCCACTACGTCCTCGACGTCACGGGTAGCAGGCGCGGCATCGCGCTCTTTTACCCGCTCTCGAGCAGGGAGTTCGACCTGCCGACCGGGGTCCCGGTCAGCAGCGGACGGACCGATCTGGTGACGGTCCTCGTGACCGGGCTCGAGCTCGGGGTCGCGGTCCTCCTGCTGTACGAGCTGCCGCGGCGAGGCGTCGACGTCGCGGAACTCGGACTCTGGTTCTGAGACGGGCCGTGCCCGTCCGAACGGCTACCGACGGTTCGGCGTCCACTCCTCGCAGGCGTCCATTCCGGTCATCGCCTCCTCGTGACGGGTGCAGTACGGGATCAGCTCGTTCGACCCGCGTTCGCGGGCGTACGCGAACTGCTCGCAGTTTCCGCAGTAGCGGTCGGTCGGCGGCGTCGGCTCGTCCCCGGCCTCGAGTAGTTCGGCGTCACTGCCGACGTCCTCGGGTTCCGAAACCGACTCGGCCGTCGCCGCGACGGGACCGCCGTCTCGACGCGCGTTCGGCTCGATCTCCCCGTCGGGTCGAGCGCCGAGAACGCCGATCCCGCCGAGTCCGCCGGCGGTCCCCTCGTCGTCTCGCTCGACGATCGTTCGGTTCCGGCGCGTGACGTGCATCTCGAGGGTGCCGCCGGGGTCGTTGCGGGTCTTGAAGTTGACGACGCCGACGAACAGACACCAGACCGCGACGAACAGCCCGAGGAGGTAGACCGCGGCGACCTCGAGGGTCAGGTCCGCGCCGACCCCGCGCCAGTGGTAGGGGTAGGCGATCCAGAAGAGCGCGACCCCGAGCAGACAGAGGCCGGCGCCGACCGCGCCGGCCGCGCGGAGCCGACGGCTCGCGGGCAACACGAGGAAGAGACCGACGAGGGCGGACGGGACGCCGATTCCGGCAGCGACCCCGGCGAACCGCACGGTCGCGTAGTGGGCCGCCATCTCCCAGCCCGTGGCCTCGGCGACGATCCCGTCGAACAGTTCGGTCGTCGCCAGCACGACCCCCAGCACCGCGAGGACGGCGCCGAGCGCGACGAGGCCCGTTCCGGCGTACAGCCGACGACGACCCGGTCCCGTTCGCGCGCCGCCCCGGTACACCTCCGTCAGACTCGTCATGCAGATATCTGTGACTTACAAGTACAAAACAATAATGTCAGACACAGGTAACAGGATAGAGAGGAACTCACCCGCGGAAGCGAAAGGTTGAATCGCCGCGCTCGAAAACGCTTTCCCATGAGCGACGACGAGGAGGAGGAAGGGCCTGCGGTCGAACTCGGCGAGCGAACCCCCGTCGAAGGGGCGCCGCTGGCCCGCATCAGTTCGCGGCTCTTCTGGCCGAAGGAGAAAAGCGAGATCGACCGCCTCGAGGGCGACAGCGTCATCCGAACCCCCGAGGGTCCCCGGGAGCTCTCGTCGGTGCTCGAGGAGGTCGACGAGACCTACTTCCAGCGCCACCAGGAGTTCGAACGCCACGTTTGCGACGTCGTCGGCACCGGACCGGTCCCGACCGCCGACGAGTAACCATCCGTGACAGCCGAGGACGGACGAGGCGAGGTCGGCCGGTTGCCCGGCTCGCTCGCCGGGCTCACCTGGTTCCAGAAGTCGCTACTGACCGGCGCCGTCCTCACCGTGCTGTGGACGCAGCTGGTTCCCCCCGACCTCGGGCGCCGCGTCGTCGTCGATTCGATCCTGCTGATCGGCGGTCCGCTCGCGCTCGGGCTCACCCACGGCAACCACATCGGGTGGAACGTCGATCGAACCGCGGTCCGCAACGCCGCGTTGCTCTCGCTGTTCGTGCTGCCCTTTTACCTCGTGGGCTCGACGCTGCCGACGATCCGGGCGTTCTACCCGATGTGGGAGACCTCGGCGGCGCCCGGCGAGTTTCTCCCTCACGCGATCAAGCTGTTCGCGCTGGCGCTGGCCGCCGAGACCTACTACCGGGGACTGCTCTGTGTCGGCGTCCGGGAGATCGGGTTCAAGGCCGTCCTGATCAGCCCCGTCGTCTACATGCTCCACCACGCCTCGAAGCCGCCCCTCGAGTTCCTGCTGTCGGGCCCGACCGACGTCCTCTTCGGCGCGGTCGACTACACCTCCGACTCGATCCTCCCCTCGGTGATCGCCCACGGCGCCGGCCTGGTCCTGCTGGACTGGCTGGTCCTGCACGACCCGCTGTTCGATCCCGCGGACGTCCTGGCTCGCCTCGAGTGGCTTCCGATCCCGCTCTGAGACGGGGACGCTGCAGCCGCGACGGTGGGGCTTTAGTGGCTCCCGGGCGAGGACCCGAGTATGAGTCTGCCAATCGACCCGGCCGAGATCGATCCGGAAGACGTCGGCGAGAAACAGGCCGTCCTCGAGATGGACCACGAGGCGGCGATCGAGCACGTCCGCGAGGTCTGTGAGGAGGTCGGCTTCGGCATCCCCGTCGAGTTCTCCCCCTCGGAGCTGCTCAACGAGAAGGTCGACGCCGACCGCGATCCCTACTACGTGCTGGGCGCCTGCAACCCCGAGGTTGCCGATCGGGCGCTCGACGAGACGCTGCGGATCGGCGGGCTCTTCCCGTGTAACGTGATCGTCTGGGAGGAGGAGCCGGGCCGCCAGCGGGTGTACCATCTCTCGATCATGAGGATTGCGCGCCTGCTCGACATCGCCCCCGACAACGAGGAGTGGGCCGACATCGTCGACACCACGGGCGAACTCGTCGAGGAGGCGTTCGAACAGTTCGACTCCGTCGACGTCGAGACGGCGGACTGAGCCGCCCCGCGATCGGACGGACGGCCGACGCGCGTCGGACATTACATTAGTATTTCTGAATGTCAAGATTTACGTACATTAGCCACGTTGGTGGAATATGGACGTCAAAACCACATTCTTCGCCCTCCTCCTGCTGTCCCTCGCGGCGGTCACGACGCTCATCCTCGCGCCGCTGTTGCAGTACGTGTTGGGCGCCGCCCTGCTCGCGTTCGTGCTCTACCCCGCCCACGAGCGCCTCGAGCGACGGATCGGCGGCCGGCCGTCGGCGCTGGTCCTCACCGTCGTCGCCGTCGTCGCCGCGGTCATCCCGATCCTCTACCTCTCGGTCGTCACCGTCCAGACGGTGTTTTCCTTTCTGAACCGGTTCGACGAGACTGCCGCCGTCGAGACGGCCAGCGAGTGGGCGATCCAGCTCGGGATCGATCCCGAGCTGATCGCGACGACGCGCGCGCGGTTGCTCGCCGAGGTGAACGGGGCGTTCGACGGCGCCGTCGACGTCGCACTGGGGGAGGTGGTCGGGCTGCTCGACGCGGGCGTTCGGATGGGACTCGGATTGCTGGTGCTCGTCTTTCTGCTGTACTACCTGCTCGCGGACGGCCGAACGTTCGTCCGCTGGCTGGCCGCGGTGGCGCCCCTCGAGGACGAGGTGCGAGACGAGCTGTTCGCCGAGGTCGACGTCGTCACCTGGGCGGTGATCAAGAGCCACGTCCTCGTCGCTGTCGTCGAGGGACTGCTCGGCGGGATCGGCTTTTACCTGCTCGGCGTTCCCAACGCCCCCTTCTGGACGATCGTGATGGTCGTCGTCTCCTTTCTCCCGGCGATCGGCGTCTGGCTCGTCTGGGGACCCGCGGTCGCCTACCTCCTGATGACGACCGGTCCGCTCCCGGCAGTCGCGTTGCTCCTGTACGGCCTGTCGGTGCTCTCGGTCGTCGACAACTACCTGCGGGCGATCTTCGTCGACCGACGGACGGGGCTCCATCCCGCGGTCGTCCTGATCGGCGTCGTCGGCGGGATCTACCTGCTCGGGATCATGGGGCTGTTCCTCGGCCCAGTGTTGCTCGCGGTGTTCAAGGCCGGACTGAACGTCTTCAACGAAACGGCGCTCACGACCGACGATCTCCGGCTCGAGGGGGCGGGTACGGAGCTGGCCAACGCCGAGCCCGGTACCGCCGACGACTGACGGTCAGTCGGCGGCCTGGGCCGGCTCCGAGCGGTTCGTCGTCGGGATCCCCCGTCCGGTCAGCGCCATCGCGAACAACACGAGCGGCGAGAGCAGTCCGAACAGGTAGTACGGCGCGTACGCGAGCGTGTCGACGCCCGTCGCGCCGGCCATGAAGACGCCGCCGGCGTGCCAGGGGATCAGGGCGCCGGTCGGCGTTCCGGCGGCCTCGACGGCCCGCGAGAGCTCGTCGCTGCCCATGTCGAACTCCTCGTAGAGGTTTCGCAGGGTCACTCCCGGGAGAACGATGCTCATGTACTGCTGGGCGGTGAGCCCGTTGATGAGTATCGCGGACAGCCCCGTCCCGGCGATCAGGCCGCCCGAACTCGTCACGCCCTGGGAGACGCGGTGGGCCAGCACCGCCAGCACGCCGGTTCGCTCGAGCAGGCCCCCCAGCGAGAGCGCGGCGACGACGACGGTGATCGTCCAGGCCGAGCCCGTGAGCCCGCCCGTCACGAGGAGCTCGTCGACGAGATCCGAGCCCGTCTCGGGTGCGGTCCCGCTGAGGAAGATCTCCCAGGCCGGGACGAAACCCGCCCCCTGGACGAGCACCGACGTGAGCACGCCCGCGATCGTTCCGGCGACCAGCGTCGGCAACGCAGGAAAGCCGTACAGCGCGAGTCCGAACGTCACGACCAGCGGGAGAAAGACCAGCGGCGAGATCGCGTACGTCCCCTGGAGGGCGGTCTGGATCTCGGCGATTCGATCGCCGGGAACGGCGCCGCCGGTCTGCAGGCCCAGCGCCGCGAAGGCCAGCACGGCGATCCCGAACGCGATCGCAGTCCCCGTTCGCATGCGGTAGATGTGGTCGTACAGGGGCGTGTTCGTCACCCCGGCCGCGAGGTTGGTCGTGTCCGACAGCGGCGACTGCTTGTCGCCCGCGTAGGCGCCCGAGATGACCGCGCCCACGGTCATCGCCTCGGGGACGCCCAGCCCGGATCCGATCCCGACGAACGCGACGCCGAGGGTGCCGACGGTGGTCCACGAGGAGCCGATCGCGAACGCGACGACGGCCGCGAGGACGGCGGCGACGGGCAGGAAGACCGCCGGCGTCAGCAACTCGAGGCCGTAGTACATCATCGCCGGGATCGTCCCCGCACCGACCCACGTCGCGATCAGCGCGTAGATGGTGAAGATGATCAGGATCGCCTGTAGCCCCATCAGCAGGCCGTCGGCGACCCCGTCGTAGAGCTCCTCCCAGGAGTACCCCAGAGAGTAGCCGAAGGCACCGACGAGGACGATACTCCACAGAAGCGGCGCGTGGGGGTCGAGTCCCAACAGCGCCGAGCCGATTCCGAGGAAGGCGACGACCGCGAGCACCGGAACGAGCGCGAGCCGAGCGGAGGGACGCCGCTCCGGATCGAGCTCGTCGATCGTCGTCGGCGTGAAGTCCCGTGACATTACCCGCGGTATGCACTTCGGGAATAAAAATAACTCGAAACATTACTCGGGAGTATGCAGCTCGCTATCGGGTCACACGCCGCCACGCGGCGAGCGCCGCCGGGCGTCGTAGCGGACGCCCCCCGGAACTCGCGGCCGAGCCGTGGCCGTTCGACGCTCGTCGCCGACGCGGCTCAGCCGTCGGGGTTCGAGAAGGCGCTCAGGTTCGACTGCAGCCCCGCGGCGAGCTCGGATTTCCGCCTGAGGCGGGCGGCCGAGATCGGCAGCTGCGGCGCGAGCCCGTCGAGGGCGGCGTGGAAGGTCTCGGCCTCGCCGTACTCGCCGGTGAGTTCCGCCCGCTCGAGGTCCGGATCGCTCGCCTCGACGGGAACGCCCTCGAAGGCGTTGCGGACGCTCTCGCGGACCTGCCAGACGCCGACGGGCGCCCAGTAGTCGTCGCTGACCTCCCGAAGCACCAGGCACTTCGCCTGACGGCCGATCGACTCGAGGTGCTCGAGGACGCCGAGCCGAGCCGCGTAGTAGGCGCCCGCGGTCTCCTCGACGTAGCTCGAGCGCCCCTCGTACCCCTCGCTGGCGCTCTGGAGCCAGATCTCGTCGTTCGGATTGGGGTTCCAGATACTTCCGGGAGCTTTCATCTCGACGAGCTCGAACTCCCAGCTTCCGGGAGCGAGCACGATCCAGTAGCGGTTGCCCATGTACTCGTTGGCCCGGACCTGCACCTCGTCGATGCTCGGCGCGTTGCGGATGCGCCCGCGCAGGAACTGGCCGACGGTATCGTCGACGGCCGTGATCGACCACCGCGTCGGAACGAGCCGTCGCTGATCGGCCTCGCCCAGCGCCCCAGCCGAGAGGATCGAGTTGATCTCGTAGACGTCGAATCCGCGCCGGTAGAGGTACGTCATCGCCCCCTGGGCCAGCCAGTCGTCGTCCTCGAGGGTTTTCTTCACTGGCCGCGGAACGTGGGGATTCTCCCGAAGCTCGGCGCCGCTGGCGCTGGCGCGAGGCCCCCGCGGCGTGGCGACGTCGGTCCCCGGCTCGAGGCCGAGATCCGGTTCGTCGTTCAGCCCGATCTCGAGGTCGACTGGTCGATCCGCGATGGCGACCTCCCGCTGGACGCCCACGAACCCGTCCCAGGCGTCGTGAACCGACGGCGCCAGGCGGCTCGCGACGCTCGGGGAGTCGACGTCGGCGCGCTTGTTCGAGTTCAGCAGGCCGGTTCGACGCTGGAGGACGTCGTCGATGCCGTACCCCTGTCGGTACCACTCCCCGTCGGTGACGTAGGACTCGGCGTCGTCCTCGTCGCCGACGGGCGAGAGCACCCCGATCGGGATGTCGGGGTAACTCGACCGCCCGACGAAGATCGACGGCGCCGTCGAACCCACCAGCGAGTCGCCCGACAGCGCCCGCTCGAAGTTGCGCTCGAACTCCTCGAGGTGATCCGTGATCGCGTAGGACTTCTCCCTCGCGAGCCGGCGGCGCTCGGCCTCCTCGTCGGGTTCGAGGCTCTCGATGTAGTCGTCGAGGCGCATTCGACGAGGGTTGGTGATGCGAGACTTTCAATGTTGAGTTCGGCCGCCCGCGGGCGACCGCTCGCCCCGCCGCGGCCCGCTCGAGGGCCGCGGGCGACCTCGCAAGGGTTAAAAACGACGGGCAAAAAGGGAGGGGTATGAGTACGACGGACGAGCAGGACAGACGCTCCTGCGTCTCCTGTGGGATCAATATCGCGGGCACGAACGCCGCGGCGTTCAAGTGTCCCGACTGTGGCGCGCGCATCTTCCGCTGTGCCAAGTGCCGCAAGCAGAGCAACCTCTACGAGTGTCCCGACTGCGGATTCACCGGGCCCTGATACGACCATGGGAAAAGTCGCTGCCAAGATCAAGGTCATGCCGGACAGCCCCGAGATGGACCTGGACACCCTCCAGGAGCGCCTCGAGAGCTCCCTCCCCGAGGGCGCGAAGATCAACGGCGTCGAACGCGAGGAGGTCGCGTTCGGTCTCGTCGCGCTCATCCCGACCGTCATCGTCCCCGACGGCGCGGGCGGTACCGAGGCCGTCGAGGAGAACTTCACCGAGGTCGAGGGTGTCGAGAGCGTCGACGTCGAGAACGTCGGCCGTATCTGAACGCAACTCCGCTCCGCTCGCCGGACCGGTCCCCGTAGCTCGTACGGCCCGGGTTCGTCCCGGCGGTCCTTCTCCAAACGCTTACTGTCGCCCCCGAGAAACGTCTCCGGCGTGAGCGCATTGACGGATCCGACGAAGCGGCGGTGGCTGGCGTGGGCCGCGCTGGCGACCGTCTTCCTGCTGGTTAACCTCCACCGACTCTCGACGGGGGTTCTCTCCGAGGAGCTGACCGTCGCCTTCGAGACGACGGCGGCCCAACTGGGGACGCTGCACGCTTCCTTTTTCCTCATCTACGCGGCGATCCAGGTACCGACGGGTGTGCTCGCCGACCGAATCGGTCCGCGCTACGTCGGCTCGGTCGGCGGCGTCGTCCTGAGCCTGGGCGCGGTCGGGTTCGCGCTGAGCGGGAGCTACCTCGCGGCGTTCGCCTCGCGGGCGCTCATCGGACTCGGCAGCGGCGTCATCTTCGTCTCGATCCTGCGGTTCTGTGCCAACTGGTACCGGGCCGACGAGTTCGCGACGATGACCGGCCTCACCGGAAGTATCGCCGGGCTCGGGGCGATCCTCGCGACGACACCGCTGGCGGTCGCCGTCGGCCGGTTCGGCTGGCGCGCGACGATCCTCTCGCTGGGGGGCGCTGGAATCGTCGCCGCGGGCACCGTCTTCGCCCTCGCGCGTCAGTCCCCGGCTGCCGCGGGGCTCGAGCCGATCGAGGGCGTCCCCGAACAGCCCGAGACGACCCTCGCCGAACTCGGGGGCCACCTGCGAACGCTCGCGCGGGACCTCGACCAGTGGCTGCTGTCGGCCGTCTTCTTCGCGGGCAACGGCGCGATGCTGACGCTCGTGGGGCTGTGGGGGATTCCCTACATCGTCGTCGTCTACGAACTCGACGTGACGACGGCCTCCTCCTTTACCCTGCTCGCGTCGGTCGGCGTGCTGCTCGGGCCGACGACGCTCGGGTGGCTCTCGGACCGGATCGAGCGGCGGCTGCTTCCGATGGCGGTCGGAATCGGTCTGTTCGCGGTCGCGCTCGGAGCCATCCCCGTCCTCGGCCGCCCCCCGCTGGCGGTCGTCGCCGTCTCCTACTTCGCCTGCGGCTTCCTCTTCGGCGCCGCGATGTTGTCGCTGTCGGTCGTCAAGGAACGCTACCCCGCGGGCGCGAGCGGGATCGCGACCGCGACGGTCAACACGGCGGGGTTCGTCGGCGGCTCGATCCTGCCGGCGGCGATGGGGGCCACGCTTGACGCCTACCGAACCGGCGAGACCGTCGGCGGTACCGTCGCCTACACCGAGTTCGGCTACCGGGTGGCCTTCGGTATCCTCGCGGCGACGGTTGCGGTCGGTTTCTGCTGTGCGTGCTGGCTGGTCGTCCGGAAGCGCTCGCGGACCGGGGCGCCTACTCGATCGTCCGCCTCGAGTCGGGATCGACCGCGGTGAGGTACTGCTCGAGCAGGGCCGGAAACTCCCGTCCGCGGATGTACCGCAGCCCGAAGTCCTCGGTCCAGTCGATGATTCCCCGGTCTTCGGTGACGACGCCGGCCTCGAGCTCGCGGGCGAGGATCAGCAGGTCGAAGTCCTCCCGGGAGTCGAGCACCCCGGTCCGCATCGCGTCGCGGTACTTCTCCCGGAGCTGGGAGATCACCGCGTCGACCTCGGTCTTGTGGTCGTGGTCCTCGAGGGGCTCGTCGGCGCTGGCCTCCGCGCGCCGAACCGCCTTCTCGGAGACCCGAAGCCCCCGGTCGACCCGACCGCTCATCTCGTCGACGAAGCTGTAGACGACGTTGGCGGGGATCGAGACGGCGTATCGGTCGGGGTGTTTGCGGATCACCCAGGTGTTCAGCTTCGAGTAGACCTCCTCGCTCACGTCGCGGGCCTCGAGCATCGTCGTCAGCTCGTCGTGGATCGTCGGCGGCACGTAACAGGAGATGCCGAGGTTGAGGCGGGCGTTCGCGATCAGCTCGAGCAGCCGGAGCACCGCGTCCTCGAGCGACTCCTCGTCCCGGCGGATCTCCTCGGTGAGAAACAGGGAGGTGTCGAGGACGAACCGCTGTTTGAACGCCTCGGTGGACATGGGCGGGGGTACGGCCTCGAGGGGCAAATAGCTGCGTTCGCGGCGGGGTCAGGGCTCGTCCGCGTTCGGCCCCCGCGCCCCGAGGTCGGCTTCCGAGATCATCTCCGCGCTGGTCGAGGAGAGGTCGACGGTGACGTCCTCGTGGACGGCCTTGCTGATCTCGTCGACGTTGCCCGCGAGGACGGTCATGATGTCCTGGGGTTCGACGTAGATGAGCATGTTCCCGTCCGGACCCTCGGTGACCAGCTGGAGGTCGTTGAGCACGATCTGGTCGTTCTGGATCGTCGCCGAGACGACCGGCAGCGCCTCCGGCTTCCCTGGATCGTCCTCGGAGACGCGACGAACGACGACCTCGTCGAGGTCGATGACCTCCTTGTGCTCGCGGATCCGCTCCGCGCAGGCGACCATGTCGTTGATGACCTGCGTCCGCTGCTCGTTGCCGTGATCGCCCTCGAGACAGTGCTGGCAGACGCGGAGTTCGATGCGCATGGGCGCGAGTTGTCGCCGCGCACCGATGAGAATTCCGCTTCGAGCCCCGACGGGAGAGCGTGCCCCGGCAGTTATCCCCCTCGCCGTGGTAGCCGCTCGCGATGGGTGACACCGAGTACCACAGGAAGCTCGGGATCGGGACGTCGGCGTTCGAGGCCCTCGAGGACCACCTTGAGCGCCGCGCGTACGAGGGTCGGGAGTACCGCCACGTCCCCGACTACCGCCGCGGGGTCGAACGGGGAACCGTCCTGATCGCGGGCGAGGTCGTCCGCGGGTTCCCGAAGGTTCCTCGCACCCTCGTCCTCGAGACCGGAGTCCCGACCCAGTTCGAGGATCGAGTCGCCGTCGAGGAGAAGCTCAACGGCTACAACGTCCGGGTCGTCCGCCTCGCAGGCGAGCAACTGGCGTTTACCCGCAGCGGGATGGTCTGCCCGTTCACCACGCGGGTCCTCGGGCGGCTGGTCGACCTCGAGGCGCTGTTCGACGAGAACCCCGAGGCGATGGTCTGCGGGGAGATGATCGGTCCGGAGAACCCCTACACGGCCCACGACTACCCCGAGGTCGACTCGCTCGCCTTCCGGGCGTTCGACTGGCGGGATCGACGGACTGGCGAGCCCCTCGACGTGGCCGATCGCCGCGAGCGGTACGAGCGCTACGGCGTCCCGCAGACGAGACTGTTCGGCGAGTACGCGCTCGAGGACGCCGCGAGCGAGGTCGGACGGATCGTTGCGGAGCTCGACGCCGAGGGTCGCGAGGGCGTCGTGCTGCGCTCGCCCGACGCGACGACGCTGCTGAAGTACACGACGGCCGCCTCGACTCGCAGCGACCTGGCATACGCGTTCTCGCTGCCGTTCGACTACGGGCAGGCCTTCATGTTCCGGCGACTGCTGCGGGAGGGGTTTCGCACCGTCGAGCGCGGGGAGGACGACGAGGACGCCCGCGAGCGCGCCCACGAGATCGGCGAGGCGATCCTGCTGTCGATGCGCGAGGCCATCCGGACCGTCGAGGACGGCGGGTCGATCGGCGAGCGACACACCGTCCGCGCCAGCCACGAGACGATCGAGGCCTTACTCGAGCACCTCCGCGAGCAGGGGCTGACCCTCGAGATCAAGGCCGACCGACGCGAGGACGGCGATCGGGTCCTCACCTTCTGCAAACGGGTCCAGTCGAGCAACGACAAGATTCGAAACTACCTCGAGGGCCACGTCGTCCAGGAGTGATCGTCACTCCCGAAGGGCGGCGTGGATCTCCGCGATTCGCTCGTCGTCGGCCTCGACGTACCCGCCGTGGAAGCAGACCACCTGTCCGACCTCGAGGGCGGCGAGTCGGCCGACCGACTCCGTCGCGCGCGTCATGTCGGGCGTGAACTCCGGTTTCGGACCCGACAGCGGTTCCTCGCCGTCGGCGACGAGCGCGTCGCCGGCCAGCAACAGCCCGTGATCGGAGAAGTACAGGGAGACGTGACCCGGCGAGTGTCCCGGCGTCTCGACGACCTCCATCGGTCCCGCGACCGTCGGCACCCGGGTGCCGCCCGCGAGCTCCAGATCGACCGGGGCCAGTCGGTACGCGTCCGGGTCGCCCTTGATCGGGTCCCGCTCGCCGCGGACGTACGGCGCCTCCTCGGGGTGGGTCGCGACGACCGCGTCGGTGCGCTCGAGCAGCTCCGCGAGCCCGCCGACGTGGTCGCCATCGTGGTGGGTCACGATGACACACCAGACGTCCTCGAGGTCGAATCCCAGCCCGCGGAGGTGGGTCCGGAGCCCGTCGACGGCGCCGGGCGGGCCGACGTCGATCAGCACCAGCCCGCGGTCGGTCTCGACGGCCGAGGGGGTGACGGTCAGTTCGCGGCCGCCGTAGTCGACGGTGATCGGGAGCGCGTAAACGCCCGGGTCCTCGTCTGTCATGGCTCGCGATTCGGCGAGGCGGGAGGAAAGCGTTGCGTCCGCCGAGGCGTCTCGCTCCGCGAGATGGACGTCGGCTCGAGGACGATGACGGCTGGAAACGCGATCTCGTCGTTCAAACTGGATTCGAAACTGGCCTATCGGATTCGTTATCACGAACTTCGAAGTGGCAAACACGTTAGAATACGCCGATAATGAAACCAACTCCCATAACGATGAGAACAACTGCGGAAAACGCTGGGAGGTACGGCGTGTACTGCTCGACCTTCTCCTCGGAATGCTGGTAGCCAGCAATCAACAGCATCGTCAGCCCGACGATACCCACGATGACAGTGAGGGCATATGCACTCATCAGTTCGAGGCAGTGGTTTGACCCGGCACAGAGCGCAATAATCTCGAACTCCTCTTCGTGGGCGAACCCGAGAACGAACGCGAACCACGCGATTCCGAGGAGACCACGATCAGCGGTTGCTTCGGGGTCATCGTGTGAGTGAGAGTGCCCACCGACGAAAGGAACGACGCTCTTCAAACGGCTCACCAGTCCATCGTTGTGGTCGTGTGAATGGCCGTGGTCAGGGTCGTGCGAATGGCTGGAATGTTCGTTCGGATCGTGTTGGTGGTCGTGGCTATGATGGTCGGCGTGGCCGTCATCATCGTGACCGCCGTGAGAATGCCCGTGGAAGTATTCACGAATCCCAAGTACGATGAGCAGGACACCGGCAACAAGACTGACTGGCCCGCCGATTTGGATACCACCGAGTATCGTCATCGGCTCGTTGACCTGCGTGAGGTCGAAGTACTCCTTCGCGTAGAAAAACACTCCCACCATCGCGATACTGCTGATAAGGTGGCCGACGCCGATGAGGAGACTCGCCGCGAACCCGTACACCCACTTGTTCGTCTGATCGAGAGCGTACGAGGCGGCAACGGGCCATCCGTGACCCGGTTCGATACCGTGAACAGCACCGAGAGCGACCGCTCCGAGGAAGAGACCGAGCGCTTCGCCGTGTAACATCCTGATTGAGAATCTGCTACCGATATGAATAACGGTTGTTAATACCGAAACGGGTGCATCGTCATACGAGAACCTCTTGTAGAATCCCGACGAGTCAGCACCTATGCGAACGAGTTTCAATATTCCGGACGAAGTAATCGAAGAGTTCGATCGAGTCTGGCAAGAGCAGGACATCGAAAACAGGTCGCGAGCGGTCCGAGAAGCGATGCTGGAGTATATCGAGTCTCACTCCCGCCTCGAAGGGACAAGCGGGGAAATCGTCGCACTCGTTGCGTTCGATTATCGCCACCACGAGGTGATACAGGAACTCCACGCAGTCCAACACGAGTACCAAGGCGTTATCCTCAACACGAGTCATACGCACCAGGGGGAGTGGTGTCTGGAATCGCTGTTTTGTCGGGGACCAGCCGAGCAGGTACGAAACCTCACCTACCGGCTCCGCGACTTCGACGACGTAAATCGGGTCAAGGTGATGGTCATCCGGGACGGCGAGGAATGACGATCTGCCAGAGCCCTCCGGGAGGGACACTCGCTGTGTGCTTCACCTGCACCGAACAGCGACTCCGCGCGATAACGAACGCGCCCGTCTCCCTACTGCGAGGACAGCGCCGACTCGATCGCCGTCTCGAGGTCGGCGATCAGGTCCTCGGCGTGCTCGATCCCCACCGAGACGCGGACGAGCCCGTCGGTGAGTCCGGCCTCGAGACGTTCCTCGCGGGGGATCGCGGCGTGGGTCATCGGGGCGGGCTGTTCGATCAGGCTCTCGACGCCGCCGAGGCTCTCGGCGAGCGTGAAGACCTCCGTGTTCGAGACGACCTCGCTCGTCTCCTCTAAGCTCGCGTCGAGTTCGAAACTCAGCATGCCGCCGAAGTCGTCCATCTGCTCGCGAGCGATCTCGTGGCCGGGATGGGACTCGAGTCCGGGGTAGTACACGCGGTCGACGTCCGGATGGTCGTCGAGCCACTCCGCGATGGCGCGGGCGTTCTCGCAGTGGCGGTCCATCCGGACGGGCAGGGTCTTGGTCCCCCGGAGGACGAGGAAGCTCTCGAAGGGGCCCGGCGTCGCGCCCACGGCGTTCTGGTAGAAGCCAAACTGCTCGTCGAGGTCTGCGTCGTCGGTCAGCAGGGCGCCCCCGACGACGTCGGAGTGGCCGCCGAGGTACTTCGTCAGCGAGTGCGAGACGATGTCGGCGCCCAGCTCGAGCGGGCGCTGGAGGTACGGCGTCGCGAACGTGTTGTCGATCGCACACAGGGCGTCGTGGGCGTGAGCGATCTCGGAAGCGCCCTCGACGTCGACAATCGACATGAGCGGGTTGGTGGGGGTCTCGAGCCACAGCAGTTCCGTCTCCTCGCGGAACGCCGCCTCGATGGCCTCGAGATCGGTCATGTCGACGAACGAAAACTCGATATCGTAGTCCTCGTACACCTGCGTGAAGATGCGGTGGGTGCCGCCGTAGACGTCGTTGCCCGTCACGACGTGGTCGCCCGACTCGAGCAGGTTGAGGACGGTGTTGATGGAGGCCATCCCGCTGGCGAAGGCCCGTCCGTACTCGGCGTTCTCGAGGGAGGCGAGGTTTTCCTCGAGGTCGGTTCGGGTGGGATTTCCGGTCCGGGAGTACTCGTAGCCGCGGTGCTCGCCGGGGGCGTCCTGCTCGTAGGTCGAGTTGGCGTGGATCGGCGTCATCAGCGCGCCGGTCTCCGCGTCGGGTTCCTGCCCGGCGTGGATCGATCGGGTCTCGAACCGGAACTGGTCGTCGTCCATACGCGGGCCGACGCGGCGAAGGTAGGTGATACTGACGGATACTCGGCGAGTCCCGCGTGACGCGGGCTGTCGCGGCTCGGGACCGCCGTTCCGTTCCACGCGATCCCCCTCCGGAGCGTATCCACCCGCCTCCTTACCACAGCGTACCGTCCCACCAAAATACAGGACCGAAGTAATGTAAATAGATATCCATAATATTCGTTTATGTCTGTCGGTGGCGGAATATACTACATGGGTTCCAGTTCAGATCACGCCGACCACGCTCACGGTCACCACGGCCACGAACACCGCGTCAGTGACGTGGGCTACGAAACGCCCCAGGCCGCCATCGAGCAGTCGGCCCGCGAAACGACCGCGTACGTGCCGGCGCTGTACGTCGGTACGGATATCGACGCGCCCGACATGCTGGCCGTCGTCGACCTCGACCCCGACTCCGAGACGTACTGCGAGATCGTCGATCGTATCGAAATGCCCGTCAAGGGCGACGAGTTACACCACTTCGGCTGGAACGCGTGTTCGTCGTCCTGCCACGTCGAGGGGGCACAGCGGCGGTATCTCGTCGTTCCCGGGAACCGCTCGTCCCGGATCTACGTCGTCGACACCGACGACCCGCGACACCCCGAACTCGAGACGGTCGTCGAACCCGACGAGGTCTTCGAGCACGACCTGTCGGCCCCCCACACCGTTCACTGCATCCCGGACGAGAAGATCATGATCAGCATGCTCGGGAACGCGGACGGCGACCTCCCGGGCGGATTCCTCCTCCTGGACGCGGACTTCGAGGTCGAAGGGCGATGGGACGCGCCCGGCGACATCGAGATGAACTACGACTTCTGGTACCAGCCGCGTCGCAACGTGATGGTCTCCTCCGAGTGGGCCGCCCCCGCGACCTACCAGCCGGGGTTCGACCTCGAGGACGTCGAGGCCGGGAACTACGGCCAGAAGCTCCACTTCTGGGACTGGGAGAACCGGACCGTCGAGCAGACGATCGACCTCGGCGAGGAGGGGCTCGTCCCGCTGGAGGTCCGCTTCCTGCACAGTCCCGACTCCGAGCACGCCTACGTCGGCGCCGCGCTCTCCTCGAACATGTTCCACCTGACTCGGGAGAGCGCGGCGCCGCGCGCCGTGGATGAGGCGAGCGGTGGCGAACCGCGAGCCGGCGGCGAGTGGCGGGCCGATAAGGTCATCGACGTCGAGCCGCGCGAGCACGAGGACTGGGACATGCCGGTGCCAGGTCTCATCACGGATCTGGTGGTCTCGATGGACGATCGCTACCTGTTCTTCTCGAACTGGCTCCACGGCGAGGTCCGCATGTACGACATCTCCGACCGGTCGAACCCGCGGCTGGTGGACACGGTCTCCGTCGGCGGACTCTTCGGCGACCGCAGGGAGGTAGCGGGGCGGACGATCAACGCCGGCCCGCAGATGCTCCAGCTCTCGCTGGACGGCGAGCGCCTGTACTTCACGACGTCGCTGTACTCGAGCTGGGACGACCAGTTCTTCCCCGAGGAGGCCGAGCAGGGCTCGGTCATGCTGAAAGTCGACGTCGACCCCCGCGAGGGGACGATGTCGCTGGACGAGGAGTTCCTCGTCGACTTCGGCACCCTCCCCGAGGGCCCGGCCCGCGCCCACGAGATCCGGTGGCCCGAGGGCGACTGCACGAGCGACATCTGGATGTAGCGGCAGTGGCCGAACGACAGACGCGGGGTCGGCGATCGCTCCCCGCGCCACTACCTTCGATGATCGACGAACCAAACAGCAGTACCGCAACGAGCCCATGAGAGTCAGTCGAACGACGGCCGTGGTCGCCCTCTGGGTTCTCTCGACCTGGCCGGCGGTCGTCGGCGCCCACGGCACGGAGGCGGGCGCGCAGGGCCAGGCTTCGACGGTTCCGTTCGCCGCGGCGATCGGCGTTTCGACGGTTCTCAGCGTCTCGATCGGGCTCGGAGCGGCGTGGTACTACCGGTCGAGACTCGGCGCCGAGTCGGGTCACGGGTCGGAACCGCGGGTCGAGGTGACAGTGCTGCTGGTCGTCCTCGGACTCGTCGCGTTGCTCTCGGCCGTTACGCAGCAACCGACCGTGGCGGTCGCCGGCGCGGCGCTCGGAGGGTCGATCGCGTGGGTCGATCGAACCGGCGGCGTTTCGGCTCACGGCGGCTGCGCTGACGCCGCCTTCGGCGCGATACTGCTTCACCGGACCGTCGAGGGAGTCCTCGTCGCGGGCGTCTACGCCGCGAGCGCCGCGTTCGGACTGGTCGGGCTGGCGTTGCTGACGGGACACGCCGTCGGAGAGACCGTCGCGATCGCCGGGCTGTACGCGGCCGTCGGTCGGGGCTGGGTGATCGCCAGCGTCGTCGCGATCCACCTCGGGTTCCTCGTCGGGTCGCTGACGGGCTACTACGTTACGGGGTTGCTGTCGGCACCGGTCGAGACGATCGTTCTCGCGGGCGTCGGCGCCGTCCTTCTCGTCGCGGGCGCGACGGAGGTCGCGTCGGCGCGGCGGCGCCGGCGGCTCGAGGTCTCGCCGAACCCGCGTTCGGAACCGTGACGATCGACGGGCGCCACCGAACGTTCGCCGGCCCGACTCGGCTCGGAACCGACGCGAGGGCGGAACGTGCGTTTTATAACCGTCACGAAGTAAGAGGGCCGTACGACTATGCCGAACTCTAATGGACCTCGCCAAGGGACCCGGGACAAGCTCTCGAACGATCCGCGAAGCCGCGGCGCCTCTCCGCCACAGCGGGCGATTCAGCAGTACGACGAGGGACAGAAGGTCCACCTGAAGATCGACCCGAGCATTCAGAACGGACGCTTCCACCCGCGATTCGACGGTCTCACCGGCGAAGTCGTCGGGAAGCAAGGCACCGCCTTCAAGGTGCAGATCGACGACGGCGGCAAAGAGAAGACGCTGATCGTCACCGCCGCCCACCTCCGCGCACAGGATCAGGACGAAGTCAGCGTCTGAAACGCATGACGATCTTCAAAGAGATCGTCGACGAGGAGTACCTGACCGTCTCGGAGACGAAGGAGCTCCTCGCCGACATCGAGGCCGAACGCGCGATGGACGAGGACCGAGAGCTGCGCTACGAACTCGCGCGAGCGATCGAGCACGCGAATCGCTTCGCCGTCCTCGAGCCCGAGGAGTCCCGGCAGCTCGTCGCGGACCTGCAGGAACTCGAGTACGTCGACGAGCCGACCGCGTACAAGATCACCGACCTCCTCCCGCGAAACCGGGACGAGCTCCGATCGGTGTACGCCCAGCAGCGCTACTCGCTGTCGGGCGACGAACTCGACGAGATTCTCGACGTCGTCGCGCAGTACGCCTGACGGCGGGCCGATTCTTTAAGTGCGGCGTCGCCGTACCGTCACCCAATGAGCGAAGCCGACAGCGACGAGACGGACGTTCGCCGCGCAGTCGTGTTGGATTACCTCGCACACGGACTCTCGGACGATGGCCGGCCGCAGTACGCGAAGTCGCCCGCGGGGTACGCCCTCGACGTCGAGGACTTCCGGCTCTACCAGGTCGCCTTCGACGAGGACACGCGGCTCACCATCGGCAGCGAGGTCGTCATCGAACCGACGGAAGAACGCGACGCCGTCGTCGAGTGTCAGGAAGTCGAGTACGAGGAACTCTCGTCGGGTGCCCAGACCGAACTCGAGTACGTCGTCGAGGACCTCGTCGAGGAAAACGAACAGCGGTTCGTCGACTTCTACAACGACGCCCAGCCGATCACGCTGCGGCTCCACCAGCTGAACCTCCTGCCCGGGATCGGCAAGAAGCTTCGCAACGGGATCCTCGAGGAGCGAAAGCGCAAGCCCTTCGAGAGCTTCGAGGAGCTCTCCGAGCGCGTCTCGGGGCTCCACGATCCCGGCGACGTGCTGGTCGAGCGCATCCTCGAGGAGCTTCGCGACGACGACCTGAAGTATCGGACGTTCGTCGGCCGCCAGCAGGACGGGGAGTGAGCGCAGAGTCGCGCGCGACCGCAGCCGTCGACGCCTTCGCTTCCGCCACGGAGCGCCTCGACGCGTTCACGGTCCCGCACATGTGAACTACCCCTGCCTACTTCGCTTGCCTGACGGCTCGCTTCGTTGAGGCAGGGGCTTCCAAGTCGGCTCGCAAGCGTACCGTTGCAGAGGCTTGGTCAGCACCGCTCGGTTCGAGCGCAGGTTCACAAACTGCGCCGAGACTGGATAGTGGGCACGCGATGTCCTTACCCAGTCCTTTCTTTGCGATGTTCGTCGCACCGTTCTTATCCGCATTGTCGTCCAACCCGCACTCATGGCACAGGTGTTGGCCCTGTCCCTTGCGGGTCGTCGCTTCCTGCACACCACACCGCCAGCACGTCTGACTCGTCATATACTCGTTCACGGACTTCACCGCAATACCCGCAAACGTCGCCTTATACTCGATATACTTCTTCAGTGTGTGGTGTGGCATCGAATGGAGCCGACGATTCATCTCCGCACCGAGGTCTTGGTTGTGGATACCTTCGAGGTTCCCGACCACGATGAGCGCGTTGCGCTCTTTAGCTTCCTCCACGATAGCGCGAGAAATCTTGTGGAGACGGTCGTTCACTCGACGGTACTCCTTCGCCTTGATCGACTGGAGCGTGTCGTAGGCTCCCTTCTCTTGCAGGCGAGTGCGAAGGTTGTGATGGTGGCGACGGATACGGCGAATCTCTCTACCGTAGAACTCGGTGTTACGGGAGGGCAACGCCACCGACGTTGCCATCCATCGAACACCGAAGTCCACGCCGATGACACCGTCGTACTCCTCGCTGACTTTCACCTCTTGCCGAACCGTCAGGTGCGCGTAGTAGTCACCGTTCTCCCGAACGATTTTCGAGTCCTTCACGTCGGCCTTGTCGGGTATCTCGTCGTGCGGTTGAATCGGGACGTTCACTCCACCCCAGACCTGCGAGACGGGGAGTTTCAGCCACCAGTCCGTCAGGTCGGTGTCGTGCTGTTCCACGTCCACGCCAACGTCGAATACGTCGTTGCGGATGAACCACGGGTAGTCGTGGTCGTCACGTAGGTTGTCGGTGTCCACGTAGGCGTCGGCGCACTGTTTCGTGGCTGAGTAGAGGTCGACGTCTTCGTCGCCACGAATGTATCGCTGGAACGCTTCGTACTCGTGGTTGATGGCGTTGAGTTTCGACTGCGTAAGGTCGTCGGTGAGGATTTTCGCCACGACCGTCTTCTCGGCAGTCTGTTTCATTCGTCGTCACGTTCCCGCTGGTTCTCGACGTACTCTTTCAGTACGTCCAGCGATACTTGTCCCGTGCTGATGAGGCAGTACGAGTCTGCCCAAAACGAGTCGCCCCGCAGTTTATTCTTGATGTGGTCGCCGTACTCGTTGCGGATGCGTCGAGCCGATGCGCCTTTGAGGACGTTGATGAATTTGGCAAGGTCGGTTGTGGGGGTGGCTTTGAACAGGAGGTGAACGTGGTCGCGGTCGGCTTCGAGGTTTTTGATTTCGACGTTCGCAAGACACGGCGCGTCTTGCGAGTACATCAGAACGGCACCGCCGTTCTGAGGACGCCGTAGTTGTCAGCGAACCCACTCACGACCTCGCGGAAGAAATCTCGGAGTTCTTCGTTGAACACCTCGCGTCGGTATTTCACAACGAGGACGAGGTGGTAGTGCAGGGAGTATGTCGAGTGCGCTCCCGTATCGAGGTCGTATTCCATTGGGCTCACTTCAACTATCGGGCTACTGTCACATGATTCTTTAGTTAGAGTGTACGATTTCGTGGATAACCTAATCTCGTGTCGGCTGTATCCCCGCCCTACTGCGTCCTCAGAACGCTTCGCGTTCTGATGTGCGAACGAGAGCGAAGCTCTCGTTAACGCTACTCGGTCGCTTCGCTCCCTGCGTTGCTCCTTGAGGACGGCGACTTAGCCTCGCAAAAGTTAAGAGACGACCGAGTCAATCGATACCAATGCTTTCGACGATTCTGCTCCCGGTGGGAACCGGCGACAGCGATCGGATCGACGGACTCGTCTCGCACGCGATCGACGTCGCCGAACCGGTCGACGCCACGGTCGTCGTGGCTCACGTCGTCGGTTCCGACGAGTACGACGACGACGTACAGAGCTACCCGGATGCCGTCGCGCAGATCGGGTTCGACGTTCAGAGCCGGGACCTCCCGGCCGAGAAGGTCGCTCGGGAGACGAAACCGGTCGGCGAGATCGCCGACCGCCTCGAGGAGGCCGGGATCGACGTCGAGGTGCGGGCGTCGGTCGGGAATCGGGAGTCCGAGATCCTCCGGATCGCCGAGGAGGTCGGCGCCGACAACATCGTCGTCGGCGGGCGGAAGCGCTCGCCCGCGGGGAAGGCGGTGTTCGGCAGCACCGCCCAGAAGATCATGCTCAACGCGCCCTGTCCGGTGACGTACGTCCGCGACCAGTCGTAGTCGTCTCCGCTCGGCCACGGTGGTCCGCCCTCGAATCGAACCGACGCCGGAGCCGAGACGGTGCGTTTACACCGCCCCCGCCGCTAGCAGGGGCGATGAGAGATCCCGACGATCTGATCGCCCGCGCCGGCGTTCGCGGCGATCCGGACCGCGACCAGCACTTTCTGGTCGACGACCGCGTCCTCGATCGACTGCCGACGTACCTGGCGGAACTCGGCGCCGATACGGGTCACGTCCTCGAGATCGGGGGCGGAACGGGCGCGCTGACCGACCGACTGCTCGAGACCGCCGACGAGGTAACCGTCGTCGAGCGCGACCGCGAACTCGCGGCCTTCCTCCGCGAGGAGTTCCGCAAGGAGATCGACGCCGAGCGACTGACAGTGCTCGAGGGTGACGCCCTCGCGGTCGACCTGCCCGACTTTTCGGCGTCGGTATCGAACCTTCCCTACGGCGTCTCGAGCGAGATTACGTTCCGACTGCTGCCCGAGAAACGCCCGCTCGTCCTGATGTTTCAACAGGAGTTCGCCGAGCGGATGGTCGCCGAACCCGGGACGAGCGAGTACGGCAGGCTCTCGGTGTCGACCCAGCACTACGCGGCGCCCGAGCTCGTCGAGTCGATCCCGAAGGAGGCGTTCTCGCCGCCGCCGGCGGTCCGGAGCGCGGTCGTCAGACTCGAGCCCCGCGACCCCGACTACGTGGTCGGCGACGAGGCCTTTTTCCTGCGGTTCGTGAAGGCGATGTTCACCCAGCGCCGGAAGACGATCCGGAACGCGATCCGGAACACGGCCCACATCACGAACCTGGGGGCGCCCGACGCGGTCGTCGAGGCGGCCGACGACGACCTCTTGCAAAAGCGCGCCGACGCGATGACGCCGACGGAGTTCGCCGAGCTGGCGACGCTGGCCCTCGAGGTCGGCGAACCGGAGGACGGCTAATACAACCGAAACCGCCCGTGAAACGATCTCACCGACGGATACAGGTGGCTGGGTCGCCGACTCGAGCGGGAACGGAACGATGACCACAACAGTAGGCCTCGACTGGCTGTCCGACGTCTTTCGGACGACGCCGGCCCGGATCGCGGTGACGCTGCTCGCGGCCAGCGCGTTGATCGCCGTGATCCTCTCGTTCCAGCAGCTACAGGAGCGGTTCAACGAGCGGCTGCGCCCGCTGTACAGCGACGTCGTCGCGACGGCGCTGCTAGTCGGCACCTGCGCGATCAGCCTGGCGGTGATCGTCGGCGTCTGGGGACAGACCAACAACCTGCAGTACCTCTACGCGGAGTACGACGTCGGCGGCGACGCCGTCGCCCGCGGCGTCTTCACGTTCGTCCTCGCGCTCGCGGCGGTGATCGCCGTACGGGTCGTCGAACGGGTGATCGAGGAGGTGTTCAGCTCCGCGTCGGCGGTGACGGCCCACCAGCGCGAGGTCACCCAGCGGCTCTCGCAGGTGATCATCCTGACGGTGGCGTCGATCGTCATCCTCGCGCTGTGGGTCGACGACCTCGGCGGATTGCTCGTCGGGGCCGGCTTCCTGGGGATCGTCATCGGGATGGCCGCCCAGCAGGTTCTCGGCACCGTCCTCGCGGGCTTCGTGTTGATGTTCGCTCGCCCGTTCGAGATCGGCGACTGGATCGAGGTCGAGGACGATCAGGGGATCGTCACCGACATCTCGATCGTCAACACCCGCATCCGCTCGTTCGACGGCGAGTACATCATGATCCCCAACGACGTCATCTCCGCCGGGGTCGTCACCAACCGCTCGAAGCGGGGCCGAATCAGGGTCGAGGTCGACGTCGGCGTCGACTACGCTGCCGACGTCGAGCGGGCGAGCGAGCTGGCGGAGTCGGCGGTCGCAGCGCTCGAGGACTCCCTCGAGGCGCCCTCGCCGCAGGTCGTCACCAAGTCGCTCGACGACTCGGCGGTGCTACTGGGGGTGCGGTTCTGGATCGGCAAACCCAGCGCCAGACGGGAGGCCGAGGCCCGGAGCGCCGCGATCCGTGCGATCAAAGCCGAGTTCGAGGACGCCGGGATCAAGATCCCCTATCCGCAGCGAGAGCTCAGCGGTCGCGAGGAGACCGGCGGCTTCCGGATCGACGACGAGCGGACGGAGCGGACGGAGACGGATCGGACGTCGAACGAACGACGGTACGCGCCACCGGAGGACGAGTAAATGGATCTTCAGGAACGACGTGGTATCGAAACGGACGTTTACCAGCCCGCCGAGGACTCGCGGTTGCTCGCGGACGCGGTCTGCGAGCGACTCGCGAGCGCCGAGGACAGTACCGACGGCGAGCGTCTCGTCCTCGAGGTCGGGACGGGATCGGGCTACGTCGCCGGCCGCATCGCCGCGGAGACCGACGCCCGCGTGATCGCCTCGGACCTCAACCCACACGCCGTGCGACAGGCTCGAGAGGAGGGGATCGAGACCGTTCGCGCCGACCTGGTCTCGCCGTTCGTCGACGGCGCGTTCGACGCCGTCGCCTTCAACCCGCCGTACCTGCCGACCGAGCCCGACACCGAGTGGGACGACTGGATGGAGCGGGCGCTGTCGGGCGGGGAGGACGGCCGGGCGATCATCGATCCCTTCCTCGCGTCGGTCGGCCGCGTCCTGGCTCCCGACGGCGTCGTCTACCTGCTGGTCAGCAGCCTCGCCGACGTCGACGCGGTCGCCGAGCGCGCCGGCGAGGAGGGCTTCAGCGCCGCCGCGGTCGCCGATCACTCCTTTCCCTTCGAGACGCTGACGGTGCTCGAGCTGCTTCGCTGATCGGGCTCGAGCGGCGGGTAGCGCGACGGTACTCGCCGATCACGCCCCGCTTCGCGGCCGGAGCGGGGCCGGTCGGCGTCCCCGTGGAACCTGCAAGAATTACTGCTGCGTATTCCACCGTATGGAAAATATTAAGCCCCGGCATAGCCTAGCCGGGCTCACGAATGACCGACTACGTCTCGACCACGCCGGGGCTGTTCCCGCTCCCGGACTGGGCGAAAGAGGACCTCTCGGACCTGAAGGGACACCAGAAGGGCGACCTTATCGACGGCGACGAGGGCGCAGAGATCGCCGCGGCCTACGACGAGGCCCGCGAGGAAGTCATCGGCGTCCAGCAGGAGGCCGGGCTCGACCGTGTCTCGGAGGGCCAGCTTCGCTGGGACGACATGCTCGCCCATCCCCTCGCCGTGCACGACGCCGTCGACACCCAGGGGATCGTCCGCTACTACGACAACAACAACTTCTACCGCGACCCCGTGGTCCAGGGTGAACTGGACTCCTCCGGGGACGTCGCGAGCGAGCTCGAGGCCGCGGCCGAGTTCGTCGACGGCGACGACCTGCAGGCCGTCCTCCCCGGTCCGTACTCGCTCTCCGACCTCGCGACCGACGACTACTACGGCGACGAGGCCGAGTTCCTGGCGGCCATCGCCGACTTCCTCGCGGGCGAGGTCGACGCCTTCCCCGAGGTCGAGACGCTGTTCCTGCTCGAGCCGTCGCTCGTGGAGAACGCGCCCGAGGACGGCCTTGACGAGCGCGCCAGCGAGGCGATCGATCGGGTCGCGACGGCGACCGACGCCGACGTCGTCGTCCAGCCCTACTGGGGCGCCCTCGAGGAGAAGGTCTACGCCCACCTGCTCGACGCCGATATCGACGCGATCGGCTTCGACTTCGTCGCCGAGCGGGACGATAACGTCTACAACCTCCAGGAGTATGGCGCGACCGACGACGTCTCGCTGGGGCTGGCCGACGGCCAGAACACCCTCGTCGAGGAGCCCGAGGCGATCCGGGACCGCGTCGACTGGGTCTACGAGCAGATCCCGGTCACCGACTTCGAGACGGTCTACCTGACGACGAACACGGAGACGTTCTACCTGCCCTACGCCAAGTTCGAGGAGAAACTTGCCGCCCTCGCGGAGGCCGCCGAGATCGCGGAGGTGAAAGCAGCATGACGAACGAGAACAAGGATCAGTTCCGACCCGACGAGCACGAGAACGACAGCTTCCTGCTGACGACGGTCGTCGGCTCCTACCCGAAGCCCAAGTGGCTCAACCGCGCGAAGGAGCTCTACCAGGACCCCGACCACGGGTTCGACGAGGAGGACTACCAGGAGGCGAAAGACGATGCCGCCCGCCTCATCACGGACGAACACGAACGCGCCGGCCTGGACGTCGTCGTCGACGGCGAGATGCGGCGCAACGAGATGGTCGAGTTCTTCGCCCACCGCATCGAGGGCTACGAGTTCAACGGCCCCGTCAAGGTGTGGGGACACAACTACTTCGACAAACCCTCCGTGGTGAGCGAGGTCGAGTACACGGATAGCTGGCTCGTCGACGAGTACGAGTTCACCGCGAGCGCGACCGATCGCCCGGTCAAGGTCCCGATCACGGGCCCCTATACCCTGGCGAACTGGTCGTTCAACGAGGCCTACGACGACGACGAGGAGCTGACCTACGACCTCGCCGACCTCGTCAACGAGGAGATCGAGAAGCTCGTCGACGCCGGCGCCCGCTACATCCAGATCGACGAGCCCGCGCTGGCGACGACGCCGGACGACCACGCCATCGTCGGCGAGGCCCTCGAGCGCATCGTCGCCGACATCCCCGAGGAGGTCCGGATCGGACTGCACGTCTGTTACGGCGACTACTCCCGGATCTACCCCGAGATCCTCGAGTTCCCCGTCGACGAGTTCGACCTCGAGCTCGCCAACGGCGACTACGACCAGCTCGACGTGTTCAAGGACCCCGAGTTCACGAAAGACCTCGCGCTGGGCGTCACCGACGTCCACGTCGGCGAGGTCGAAAGCGTCGAGCAGATCGAACGTAACATCGAGAAGGGCCTCGAGGTCGTCCCACCCGAACAGCTCGTCGTCTCGCCGGACTGCGGCGTCAAGTTGCTACCCCGCGAGGTCGCCTACGGCAAGATGGCCAACATGGTCGAGGCGGCCCGCAACGTCGAGGCGAAACTCGACGCGGGCGAGATCGACGTCGATCGCGGCGCGCCCGCGACAGCCGACGACTGAACGCGACCCTATAGTTTCTTTTCGTTCGACGTTCTACGAGGCGGTATGAATCGTCGAGCGCGGCGGCTGGCCGACCCGGACGCGCGAGCGAGACGTGCTCGACTCCGGAGGCGGTAGCGCGTGGTCGCCGATCCGTTCACGGGGCTGTTCGGCGCCGACCCGGTCATCCACGGCCTCGTCGGCGGGATCGTCATCGCCGCGCTCAACCTGCTTGGCGCGTCGCTGATCTTCGTCTGGCGGAACCCCTCCGAGCGGGCGATGAACGGGGCGCTGGGCTTCGCCGCGGGGATCATGCTCGCAGCGAGTTTCACGAGCCTCATCATCCCCGGCGTCGAGACCTACGCCGACGGAAATCCAGTTCCCGTCCTCGTCGGCGTCGCCCTCGGCGCGCTGTTTCTGGACCGGTCGGACCTGCTCGTTCCCCACGCACACTTCCTGCTCTCGGGGCGACGGCGGCCCGACGCCGCCGATCCCGGGACCGACCTCCCGGTCGACGACGACCGCCTCGCGGCCGTCGTCCTGTTCGTCCTCGCGATCACGCTGCACAACATGCCCGAAGGCCTCGCTGTCGGCGTCGGCTTCGGCAGCGGCGATCTCGAGACGGCGATCCCGCTGATGCTCGCGATCGGCATCCAGAACGTTCCGGAGGGGTTCGCGGTGTCGCTGGCGGCGGTCAACGCCGGGCTGAACAGGCGGTTCTACGCCGTACTCGCCGGCGTTCGGTCGGGCGTCGTCGAGATCCCGCTGGCCGTCCTCGGCGCCTACGCGGTCCAGTCGGTCGCCGCCTTGCTCCCCTACGCGATGGGGTTTGCCGCCGGCGCCATGCTGTTCGTCATCAGCGACGAGATCATCCCCGAGACCCACGCGAGCGGGTACGAGCGCGTCGCCACCCTCGGGACGATCCTCGGAACGATCGTGATGCTGTACCTCGACATCGCGCTCGGATAGTTCGTCGACTCGGCCTCGAGTCGGACCAGTGCTCGGTTCGTCGCGGTTCGCCGTCTCCTGCGAGTGGGCCGTGTGAACGCGAGCCGACGGCGCGACCGTTACCGGGTGACTCGAGCGTCCGGGAACAGTCATACGTCGCAGACGTCTAGCCCGGAGTATGCAGGAATTTGCCCAGCGACGCGAGATCCGAGACGAGGTCGCCGACCACCGCGAACCCGACCACGAGATCGACCCGCTGTTCGTCAACCGCTGGTCGCCCCGCGCGATGACCGGCGAACCCCTCGAGGAGGAGGAGTACCTGCCGCTGTTCGAGGCCGCCCGGTGGGCGCCCTCGGCGTTCAACAACCAGCACTGGCGCTTCCTCTACGCGAGCCGCGAGGACGAGGAGTGGGACGCCTTCGCCGACCTGCTTTTGGGGGGCAACGAGGAGTGGGCGACCGACGCGGCCGTCCTCGTCGTGATCGTCTCGAAGACCACCTTCGACCACAACGGCGAGCCCGCGCCCGTCCACTCCTTCGACACGGGCGCCGCCTGGCAGAACCTCGCGCTCGAGGGGGCCCGCCGCGACCTCGCGGTCCACGGGATGGCCGGCTTCGACTACGAGCGCGCGGCCGAGGTGCTCGACGTTCCCGAGGAGTACGAGGTCGAGGCGATGGCCGCCATCGGCGAGCGTGCGCCCCCCGAGAGCCTCCCCGAGGAACTGCGCGACCGCGAGGAGCCAAGCGACCGCAAACCCCTCGAGGAGATCGTTCACCGCGGCGGCTTCGAGTAACTGACCCGCGCTCGAACGGGAGCGTCGGCCCCGTTCCGAATCAGGCTGTACCTTTTTCCGATTCCGGAATCCGGTAGTTGGTAGATGACAGTGCCGAATCACGATCGTCGAACGGCTTCGAACCGGCGGGCACGGAGCACGGTACCCGCCCGGAGCGACGGATGAGCACGATCGGCTCGGAACGATCGGGACGGGTCGGACGCTTTTTTACGCAACTGGGCGAGGTCTCGAGCAGAGTGATCAAGCGATACCTGCCCGACGCCTTTATCTTCGCGTTGCTGTTGACACTGTTGACGATGGTCGTCGCGGTGGTCGCCACCGACGAGGGGCCCGTCGACGTCGCCACCCACTGGGGCGAGGGGTTCTGGGAGGTCGTTTCGTTCTCGACGCAGGCCTCGCTGGCGCTGCTGACGGGCTGGGCGCTGGCGGATTCGCCACCGATCAAGCGCGGCCTGCGACGGATCGCCTCGGTACCGAGCACGCAGACGCAGGCGATCTTCGTCGTCGCGCTCTGCGGTCAGCTGTTCGGGCTCTTCCACTGGGGTGTCGTGTTGATCGCCGGGGCGATCCTCGCCCGTGAGGTCGGGATCGCGATGGCCGAGAAGGGGACCGACGTCCACTATCCGCTGCTGGTCGCGGCCGCCTACGCGGGACTGCTACCCTGGCACCAGGGACTGTCCGGCGCCTCGCTGTTGCTCGTCGCGACCGAGGGCCACTTCGCCGAGGAGACGATGGGCGTCATTCCGGTCTCGGAGACGATCTTTCACCCGTTCAACCTCGCGATGATCGCCGCGATCGTCGCGGTCGTCGTCGTTCTCATGCCGCTGATGGCGCCCGAGGCGGAGAACGTGACGACGGTCCCCGAGGAGAAACTGCGGGCCGCCCGCGGCGAGGGCGCGCGGGGCGGCGACGTCGGCGAGCGCCCCCACCGGCTGCGCGACTCGCGGCTCAAGGCGTTCCTGCTCGACAGCACGGCCGTCTGCGTCGGCGTCGGCGTCGCGATCTGGGCGTACCTCCTCTATCTGTTCTCGACCGAACCGTTCGTGCAGGCGCTCGACATCAACGTCCTCATCACGGCGATGTTCGGACTCGGCTTTCTCGCCCACGCGTCGCTTCGGAGCTACATCGGCGTCTTCGAGGAGGCGATCCGCGGGGCCAGCCAGATCGTCATCCAGTTCCAGTTCTACGGCGGCATCATGGGGATCATGGTGTTCTCGGGGCTCGTCGAACTGATCGCGACCACGGCCGCCCAGTACGCCACCGACGCGACCTGGTACGCGATGGTGTTCGTCTCGGGCGGGATCGTCAACTTCTTCGTCCCCTCGGGGGGCGGCCAGTGGACGGTCATGGGCGAGATCTACGCCTCCGCCACCCAGGAGATCGCCGGCACGCAGATGAACCACGTGATGATCGCGTTCGCGATGGGCGACCAGTGGACGAACATGATCCAGCCCTTCTGGGCGATCCCGGTGCTGGGAATCGCGGGCCTGACCATCCGCGACATGATGGGCTACGTCGCCGTCCTGTTCGTCTTCGTCGGCGTCGTGATGGGCGTCGGGACGCTCGCGATCGGGGTGTTGGGGTGATTCCGATGGCGGGAGAACCTACCCCGGCGACGGAGAGCCGATCCGACGACGCCGCCACCGACGCCGATTCCGAGGGCGACCTGCGGTCCGCGTTCGTGCCGACCTTCGGGAAGTACTTTCCCGAGTCGCTGGTCGGCGCGCTCGGACTGGCCGTCCTCGCGGTCCTCGTCACCGTCCCCGAACTCGAGCCGACCACCCAGCTCGAGCTGTTCGGCGGCGGCTTCTACGTCTACGACCTGTTCGCGCTACACATGCTGTTGATCCTCTACTGGGTGCTCAGCGCCGCGGCCGTCGAGTCACCCCGGGTCGGCGCCGCGCTCGATCGGCTCGCGGCCCTCCTGCCGACGAGCCAGGCCGGCGCGATCTACGCGACGGGCGTCCTCTCGCTCGCGCTGGGGTGGTTCAACTGGGCGCTGGGACTGATCGGGGGGATCCTGCTTGGCCAGCGGCTCTGTCGGCGCGCCCGCGAGAACGGCACCGCGATCCACTACCCGTCGGTGCTGACGGGCGGGCTGCTGGCGCTGGTCGTCGCCAACCAGGGGCCCTCGAGCCCCGGCGCGCTGATCGCGGCCGACGACACCGGGCTGGCGAACGTCATGGTCGACGACGCCGGGACGATCGGGATGGGCGAGTTCCTCGTCCACCCGGCGAACCTCGTCCCGACGCTGCTGTTCGTTCTCACGCTCCCGCTCCTGCTGGTGTGGCTGGCGCCCGACAGCGAGGACGAGATCGAACCGCTCGAGGACCGGGATCGACTCCTCGAGGGATCGATCGCCGAGACCCTCGAACACTACGCGCCGGCGCGCGAGCCCGTCGACTGGCAACTCGGCGACCGCCTCGAGAACGCCGAGTGGCTCACCTGGATCGTCGTCGCGATCGGCGCGGTCTCGCTGGGGTGGCACTTCGGCACCGGAGGAGCGCTGACCCTGCCCTGGCTGGCGTTCGGGCTGGTCGTGGTCGGCCTCGCGGTGCAGGGGCCGCCAATGGCGTTTCGCGAGAAGACCGAGGACGCCACGCGGTGGGCCACCCACGTGGCGATCCCGTTTCTGCTGTACGCCGCGACGTTCGCGCTGCTGATGGAGGCGGAGCTGTACGCACGACTCGGCGACGGGCTGGCGGCGACTGGGCTGCCGTCCGTCGGCTCCTACGTCGCCGCGTTCGCGCTCGGTCTGCTGGTGCCCGATCCCGGCTCGCTCTGGTTACTCCAGGGGCCCGCGGTGGCGGCCGCAGGGGTCGAGGGGGCACCCGCGCTGGTCGCGACGATGTACGGTGCGGGCATCTCGAACCTCTGGCTCGCGTTCCTGTTCGCCAGCGTGCTCTCGATCTACGGCTTCGACTGGCGGGAGTTCGTGACCTACGCCGCCGCCGTCACGGCGTACGTCTCGGTCGTCGTGGTGGGACTTCTGCTCGCGTTCTGACCCAGAGCAGGCCGTAACACATTATCACCCGGGGTGAGAACGGGGTCGCATGACGCGCGACATCCTGGTCGCCGGCGAGACGCTGATCGACTTCATTCCGGAACGTCCCGGCCCGATCTCGAGCGTCGAGGGGTTCGACCGACGCGCCGGCGGTGCGCCCGCGAACGTCGCCGTCGCGCTCGAGCGCCTCGAGCGGACGCCGCTGTTCTGGACCCGCGTCGGCGAGGACCCGTTCGGTCGCTACCTCGCCGAGACCCTCGCGGACCGCGGGCTGCCCGATCGGTTCGTCGAGCGCGACCCCGACGCGAAGACGACACTCGCCTTCGTGACCCACGACGAGACGGGCGACCGCGAGTTTTCGTTCTACCGCGACGGCACCGCCGACACCCGCCTCGAGCCCGGTCGGATCGACGACGCGACCCTCGCAGACCTCGAGTGGGTCCACGCCGGCGGGGTCGCGCTCTCGGCGGGCTCCTCGCGCGAGGCCACGCTTGACCTGCTCGAGCGCGCCACCGCTGCCGACTGTACGGTCTCGTTCGACCCGAACGCCAGACCGGAGCTGTGGCCCGACGACGCCGAGTTTCGCGACGTCGTTCAAGGGGCGCTCGAGTACGTCGACGTGCTGAAGGCCGCCGAGGAGGAACTCGAGGCGCTCGGGTTCGCGGGTGCGGACCTCGAGGCGACGGCTCGCGACGTCCTCGCGCTCGAGCCGGGGCCGTCGACGGTACTGGCGACCCGCGGCGGCGAGGGCGCCCTCGCGATCGCCGACGCGGACGCCCCCTGGTCGGATACCGCCAGCCACCCCGGCTACGACGCCGACGTCGTCGACACGACCGGGGCGGGCGACGCCTTCGTCGCCGGGGCGATCGCGGCGCTGTCGGAGGCGGCGGATCTCGAGGAGGCGCTCGCCTTCGCCAACGCCGTCGGCGCGGCGGCGACGACGGCCGCGGGCGCGATGACAGCGCTACCGGATCGAGAGGCGGTACGGGAGCTCAGGGACGACGAGTAGCTCAGCGCTCGCGGTCGAAGGTGAACAGGCGAACGTCACAATCCGGACAGAACAGCTTCTCCGCGGGCAGCGAGCCGATCGGCGTCACCTCGCCACAGCAGGTCGACTGCGTGATCTCGAGGGGGCCGTCACAGAGCGGACACGCCTCGAGCAGCGAGCGCAGCGGTTTGCCGGCCGCCCGACGGATCGCGGGATCGTCGACCCGCGACTCGAGGGCGCGGGCGGCGCCGAGTTCGGCGACGGCGACCTCCCGCCGGAGCGTGACGAGCCCCCCCTCACCCTGCAGGACGAGATAGGAGCGACCGAAGCTGCTGCCGACCCGGGCCTCTGTCTCCGGGCCCGTGTGCTCGTCCGCGAGCGCGGCCAGCGCCTCGAGGTCGCGCTCGCGCAACGTCCGCATCTCCTCGCGCCAGTCGGTCCTGAACCCGTCCGCGAGACGGAGCTGCTCGCCGTCGGGAACGACGACTTCGGCCTCGATCAGCGCCGCGAGAACGTCCTCGCCCGGGATCGCGTCGTCGTCGCTCGCGGAGTCCGCGTCGGTCGGCACGCCCGAGAGCGAACCGGGCTCGTCGGAGTCGTGGGGATCGAGCGAGAGCGCGGCCGCCAGTTGCGGCGCGAAGCGGGGGGTGTAGGGCACGACGTAGCCGCGAGCGCCGATCGAGGCGAGTCCGACGGCACCGACCGCGGCGGCGAGCAGTCGACGGCGCGCGAGCGCGAGCGCGGCGACCGCGGCCGCGACCAGCGCGCCGTTCGTGATCGTACAGGGCCAACACCGGTTCGAACCGGTGTACTCGGGGCGACGAATCCGTTCGAGAAGGCGGCTCATACGGTCGCGTTTCCACCCGATCGCCTTCAGTGTAGCGCCAACGAGAGTCTTTTTTACAATTACCGTTGTACACTGTTCTATGCGACTATCTATCACAGGACGCGGGCGCCGGACCCGCACGGTGATCGGGGAATGAACCCCGACGAGCTCGCGGCGACACTCGAGGAGGCGGGGCTTTCGCCCTACCAGGCCGACGCCTTCGTGACGCTGCTCGAGCGGGGGTCGGCCTCCGCGACCGACGTCGCCCAGGCGAGCTCGGTCCCGGATCCGCGGATCTACGACGTCCTTCGAGGGCTCGAGGAACGCGGGTACGTCGAGACCTACGAGCAGGGGAGTTTGCAGGCTCGAGCGCGCGATCCCACGGAAGTGCTCGACGACCTCCGCTCGCGAGCGACCCGGCTCGAGGACGCGGCCGAGGAGATCGAAACCCGGTGGACCCGACCGGATATCGAGGACCACGCCGTCAGCATCGTCAAGCGGTTCGATACCGTTCTCACCAGAGCGAACGAGCTGATCAGGTCGGCCGACCACCAGATTCAGATCGGGCTTACCCCCCCGCAGTTCGACGCGCTCGAGGACGCCCTCGTGGCGGCCCGGGAGGCCGGCGCCGACGTGAAACTGTGTCTGTTTCCAGAGACGGCCGCGGAGCCGTCGCTGCCAGCGACCGAGCGACTCGCCGAGGCCTGTACCGAAGCCCGGTACCGCCGTATCCCCGCGCCGTTCGTGGCGCTGGTCGACCGCTCCTGGACGTGTTTCGCACCGAACCGACACTCGGCCAACGAGTACGGCGTCCTCGTCAACGACCGCACCCACGCGTACGTCTTCTACTGGTACTTCAGCACCTGTCTGTGGGACGTCTACGAGCCCGTCTACTCGGCCCGGGACGACGAGCTCCCGACGACGTACGTCGACATCCGGGAGGCGCTTCGCCGGATCGAATCGCTGCTCGAGGAGGGACGGCGGATCGAGGCCACCGTCGAGGGGTTCGAGACGGACACCGGGCTCGAGACGACCGCCTCCGGAACGGTGACGGACGTCGACTACACCGGCCGTTCGGACGGGGACGGGGGGGCGGTGCCGATCACGCAGTTCGCGGGGAAGGCCGCGTTCGCGCTCGAGCGCGACGGCCGAACGCGCACCGTCGGCGGCTGGGGGGCGATCGTCGAGGACGTCGAGGCGGTCCGGATCACCCTTGAGTCGGCGACCTGAAGTCGATCGCCGCAGGATCGGACGATCCGCGGCCCGTCGGGCCGCGAGGGGGCGATCGACCCTTGTTGCTCGGGCCGAGTGTGAGAAGTTAACTACATCCGTTGTACCCAAGGCAGCAATTATAAATAGGTACAATTCAATGTTACAGTTCATGAGTGACAGATATTCACGGGGGCGTACCGAAAGCGAATCGAGCGTTTCGCGGCGGACGTTCGTCGCCGCGGCCGGCGCGACCGGGGCGACGGCCAGTCTGGCAGGGTGTATCTACGGGGACGGCGGCGACGGGGACTCCGTCGTCATCGCGATGGGGTCGACGACGATCAGCGACGTCGAGGACGGGATGCCGGACCTGCTCTACGAGAACGGGCTGGACGAGGAAATTGAGATCTCCTTCAGCTCCCAGTCGGACGACACCGGCGAGCAGCGGGACGCCTACTCGCAGCTGATCGAGGCGGGCGAGTCCGAGCCGGACCTCATGATGTGTGACACCGGGTGGACGAACGTGCTCGTCGAGAACGGCTACCTCGCGAACCTCTCGGAGGAGCTCGACGACGAGACGCTGAGCCTGATCGACGAGGAGTACTTCGAGGCGTTCGTCGGCACGGCCCGCGACCCCGAGAGCGAGGACCTCATGGCGCTCCCGCTGTTTCCGGACTACGGCTGCCTGTACTACAACAAGAGCTACGCCCGCGAGGCTGGCTACGACGACAGCGACTTCGAGCAGTGGGCGACCGAGCCGATGAGCTGGCAGGAGTGGGCCGAGATCACCCAGGAGATGGTCGACGCCTCCGACGCCGAGACCGGGCTGGCGACCCAGTTCGACATCTACGAGGGAACCTCCTGCTGTAGCTTCAACGAGGTCATGACGTCGTTCGGGGGCGCCTACTTCGGCGGCGAGGAGAACCTCGGCGGTCCCGTCGGCGACCGACCCATCACCGTCGACGAACAGGAGTTCATCGACGCCCTCGCGATGATGTACACGTTCGTCGCGGACGGCCAGGACGAGAACACCCTCGAGGAGTACCCGACCGGGATCGCCCCGACGGACATTACGTCCTGGGGCGAGGAGGGCTCCCGCGAGCCGTTCTCGTCGGGCCGGACCGCGATGCTTCGAAACTGGCCGTACATCGTCCCGACGACGCTCAACGGGGACGACTACCCGTTCGAGGGCCCCGACGATCTCGGCGCGATGCCGATCCCCTACGCCGTCGAGGAGGGCGAGGCCGCCCAGCCCGGCGCCGGCGGAACCGCGTCGGCCCAGGGCGGCTGGCACATCGGCCTCAACCCCAACTCCGAGCGGACCGAGGAGGCCGTGCAGGTCATGCAGGCGATGACCGAGGACGATTTCAACCTCGGCATGCTCGAGCTGGTCGCCTGGCTTCCCCCCAAGCCCGCGCTGTTCGACGACGAGGAGGCGACGAACCCCGACTCCGTCGGGCCGATCGGGAACTACATGGAGACGCTGCGCGTGGCCGGGGAGAACGCGATGCCCCGCCCCGTCACCGAGCAGTGGCCCTCCCAGGCGGAGATCATCGCCGAGCAGCTCAACCAGGCCGTCGCCGGAGACGCGACTCCCGCGGACGCGGCGGCTGAGCTCCAGTCGGCACTCGAAGAAAGCGAATCGTAAGCATGAGCACGGAACAAAAGTCGGATACCGCGAGCCGGGAGTCGCGGCGGTCGGGACCGCTCGTCGCGATCACGCGGTGGCTCGAGAACCTGGGAGAGACCGCGTTCGCGTACCTGCTGCTGGTGCCGGTCTTCATCATCCTGGGATCGATCGCGCTGTATCCGCTGTTGCGGACCTTCGAGCTGTCGATGTACGTCAACGTGCTGGGAACCGGCGATCCGGAGTTCGTCGGGTTCCAAAACTATATCGACATGTTCACCGGGGAGCGCGACCCGGACTTCCCAGGATCCACGACGTTCCTGCCCGAGGTGACCACGAGTTCGAGTTTCCCGTTCGTCCACGTCGAGGGCTGGTTCCGGAGCGCGCTGATCGTGACGCTTCTGTTCACCGTCGTGAGCGTCTTCTTCGAGACGGTCATCGGGTTCGGACAGGCGCTGATCCTCGACCGTGAGTTCCGGGGACGGCGTCTCGTCCGCGTCGTGATCATCATCCCGTGGGCGATCCCGCTGGTCATCCAGGGGATGATCTTCTACCTGATGTTCCACCCGAGCACCGGGTTCCTGACAGAGTACCTCGCGAACGCGGGGATCCTCGCACCGACGAACACGCTCAACGACCCGCTGAGCGCGCTGATTATCGTCACCATCGCCGACATCTGGAAGACGACGGCGTTTATGGCGCTGTTGATCCTGGCGGGGCTCCAGAGCGTCGACCGAAGCCTCTACGACGTCGCGAAGGTCGCCGGCGCGAGTCGCTGGCAGCAGTTCAGGCTGATCACGCTGCCGCTGGTCCTGCCGGCGGTCGGCGTCGCCGTCCTCTTCCGGACGATCGACGCGATGCGGATCTACGGGCTGGTCGACATCACCTCGAGCTGTACGGTCGTGCCGTCGCTGTCGTGTATGGTCGTCGAGACGTTCAACACGAACCGCGGGTTGGCCTCGGCGATCGCGTTCGTGACGGCGGGGATCATCGGCGCCCTCGCGATGATCGTTATCTACAGGCAGTTCAAGGAGGGATTCTGAGATGGCTACGACAACCGAATCGCGATCCGATTCGACGGATTCCGACGACGGCGTGCTCGCGCGATGGACACAGGGCGTCATCGGGGACGACGAGAAGCGCGCCCGGCTCTACCGGGCGCTGTTTTACGTCGCGTCCGCCTTCTTCCTCGTCACGACGCTGTTCCCGTTCTACTGGCTGTTGGTGCTCGCGATCACGCCGAACAGTTCGATCCTCACGGGCGACTGGTCGCTCCCCGTCGTCGGGATCGAGTTCCCGCACCCTCAGGGGTTCAACCCCGAGGCGTTCATCGACGTGTTCCAGCAGGTCCCGTTGCACCTCCACGTGTTCAACAGCTTCGTCCTCGCCACCGCGACGACGATCATCGTGCTTCTCATCGCGAGCCTGGCCGGCTACGTCTTCGGCCGCCTCGAGTTCCCCGGGAAGGGACCGCTCATGCTCGCCGTGTTGATGATCTCCTATTTCCCGCCGGCGGCGTTTCTCATCCCCCTGTTCGACGCGTTCCTCGGGAACGCCATCGTGATCCCGTTTCTGGGAATCGAGCTGTTCCAGCCGCCGCGGCTGGTGAACACGCCGGGATCGATGATCCTGCCGTTCAGCGCGCTGTTCATGCCGCTGGCGATTTTCATCCTCACGACGTTTTACTCCCAGATCCCCGACGGACTCGAGGACGCCGCCCGCGTGGAGGGAACGACCCGCCTGGGTGCGCTCTTTCGGGTCATCATGCCGCTGTCGGCGCCCGGCGTCGCGACCGCGGCCGTGTTGACGTTCATCTCGGTCTACAACGAGTATTTCTTCAGTTCGATCATGGCCCTGGAGAACGTCCCCGAGAACTGGTCGCCGCTGGTCGGCGCAATTCTGAGCTACCAGGACCAGTACACGACCGACTTCAACCTCATGGCGGCGGCGAGCATCGTCGGGGTCATCCCAATCCTGATTCTCGTCATCGTCGCACAGGAACGAATCGTTAGCGGACTAACTGCAGGCGGACTCAAGGAGTAACACATGGCACGCGTATCACTCAACAACGTCACGAAGCGCTACGAAGACGTCGTCGCGGTCGACGAGATGAACCTCGATATCAAAGACGGGGAGTTCGTCTGTTTCGTCGGCCCCTCGGGCTGTGGAAAGTCGACGACGATGGAGACCATCGCCGGCCTCACCAAGCCGACCGAGGGAACGATCCGAATCGGCGAAACCGACGTCACCAAGCTGCCGCCGAAGGACCGTGGGGTGTCGATGGTCTTTCAGAACATCGCGCTGTTCCCCCACATGGACGTCTACGAGAACATCTCGTTCGGACTTCGGCTTCGGAAGTACGATCAGGACGAGATCGACCGCCGGGTCGAAAACGCCTCGGAGATCGTCCAGCTCGAGGGGATGCTCGACCGCGAGCCCAACGAGCTCTCCGGTGGCCAGCAACAGCGCGTCGCGATCGCCCGCGCGATCGTGCGCGACCCCGACGTCTTCCTGATGGACGAGCCGCTGGCGAACCTGGACGCGAAACTGCGGGTCCACATGCGGACCGAACTCCAGCGCCTGCACAAGCAACTGGACACGACGATCATCTACGTCACCCACGACCAGGCCGAGGCGATGACGATGTCCGATCGGATCGCCGTCCTCAACGCGGGGCAGCTCCAGCAGATCGACCCGCCCCTTACCTGTTACAACGAGCCCGCGAACCTGTTCGTCGCCGGCTTCATCGGCTCGCCGTCCATGAACTTCACGGAAGGCGAACTCGTCGACGGCGGCATTACGACCGAGCACTTCGACATCGAGTTCGACACGACCGAACTCGGCGTCGATCCCGGCCACGAGATCACGGCCGGCGTCCGTCCCGAGGACATCCATCTCACCAGAAACGACGACGATATCGACCACCACTCCGAAGTGATCGAGGCGACGACGGACGTCCTCGAGCCGATGGGCGACGAGATCTTCGTCTACCTCTCGCTGGACGGCACCAGCAGCTCCTCGATGACCAGCGACGAGGCCGCGGGCGCCGCCAACCAGCTGCTGATGAGCGTCGATCCCGACACCGAAATCGCCGAGGACGAATCGATCTCGGTCGTGCTCGACCGCTCGAAGATCCACCTGTTCGACACCACGTCGGGCCACGCGCTGGCACACGGCGTCGTCGACCTCTCGGAGGCCGAGCGAACGAAGGCGGCGGCCGAATCCGGTGGTCAGCGTGAGTAGCCTCGTTCCCGTCGTCTACTACGGGGGCGGTCTCGTGTTGTTTTTCTTCTGGATCTACGGGATCGTCTCGTTCGCGCTGGACGTGAAGAACAAGGTCATCCCCGGCATCAGGCAGTACCGCCGCGGACGCAAGCGCCAGCAGGCAAAACAGGAACGCGAGCAGGAACAAAACGAGCAGGAACAGCAGCTGTACTGAACGGCCGACCGACCCCGTTTTCGCTCCCGACTCCAACGGTGTCGAAAGCGCGAACGCCGACTGCGACTTCTTCGGAAAACCCCGTTTCACGGGCCGTCTCTCCGCGGTACGCGAACCTCGCTCCACCCGGATTTATGGACTCTCGCCACGACCGTCCACCCGTATGGATATCGGCGTACACACCCCGCCGCTCGCTGACGAATCGCTCGAGGGCGCCCTGGCGTACCTCTCGGATATCGGCGTCGACGCGATCGAACCCGGCGTCGGCGGCTTCCCCGGCGACGACCACCTCGTTCGCGAGGAGTACCTCGACGACGAGGACGCCCAGCTCGAGCTCGAGGAGCTACTCGGGGAGTTCGAGATGCGGATCAGCGCGCTCGCGACGCACAACAACCCGCTGCACCCCGACGAGGAGCGGGCCGAGGAGGCCGACACCGAGCTCCGCGAGGCGATCGAACTCGCCGACCAGCTCGACGTCAACACGGTGACCTGCTTCTCCGGACTCCCCGCGGGCGGTCCCGACGACGAGGTGCCGAACTGGATCACCGCGCCGTGGCCGACCGAGCACGCCGACGCCCACGACTACCAGTGGGAGGTCGCCGTCGACTACTGGTCGGATCTCGCCGCGTTCGCCGACGACCACGGCGTCGACCTCGCGATCGAGATGCACCCGAACATGCTCGTGTACGAACCCCACGGGATGGCCCGCCTGCGCGAGGAGACGGGCGAGCGCGTCGGCGCGAACTTCGATCCCTCCCACCTGTACTGGCAGGATATCTCGATCACCGACGCGATCCGGTATCTCGGCGAGCGTGACGCGATCCACCACTTCCACGCCAAGGACACGAAGGTCTACGAGGAACAGGCCCGCGAGAAGGGCGTCCTCGACACCACGGCCTACGACGACGAACCGAACCGCTCGTGGCTGTTCCGCTCGGTCGGCTACGGCCACGGCGAGGGCCACTGGAAGGACGTCGTCTCGACGCTGCGGATGGTCGGCTACGACGGCGCGCTCAGTATCGAACACGAGGACTCGCTGACCAGCTCCCGCGAGGGCCTCGAGAAAGCCGTCGAACTCCTCGAGCGAGCCCTCTTCCGCGAACAGCCGGGCGAGGCGTACTGGGCGGAGTAAGAGGGTCGAGCTTACCGCTCGGCGACTCTCGCGTTCGGGCCCGCGGCTTCGATCGCCTCGCTGAAGATCCCGATCCCGAGTTCGATCTCGCGCTCGCTCGAGTCAAGCGGCGGGAGCAGCCGGATCGTCTTCTTTCCGCAGCCAAGCGTCAGCAGTCCGCGGCGAAGCGACTCCTCGACGACGGCGCTGCGGCGCTCGGGGGTGTCGAACTCGACGGCGAGCATCAGCCCCTTGCCCCGGACGTCGACGACGTGGTCGGGAGAGTCGTCCCGAAGCAGTTCCTTCGCCTGCTCGCCGCGGTCGGTGGCGTTCTCGAGCAGATCGTACTCGTCGATCGCCTCGAGGGTGAGCGCGCCCATCATCGAGCCGAGCAGGTCGCCGCCGCCGAACGTCGAGCCCAGGCGGTTCTTCTCGCTGGGGAAGATCTCCGACCGGGAGATCGTCGCGCCGACGCGCAGCGCCTTCGCCGCCGAGATGACGTCGGGCTCGATCGGGTAGTGATCGGAGGCCCAGATCTCGCCGGTGCGGCCGACGCCGGACTGGATCTCGTCGACGACCAGCGGGATGTCGTACTCGTCGGTAACGGCCGCGACCTCCTCCATGAACGCGTCGCTGGGGAAGCGGTAGCCGCCGACGCCCTGGATCGGCTCGAGGGTCAGAAAGGCGATCTCGTCGGGGTTGATGTGGCCGCCCTCCGGGGACAGCGAGTTGCGAAGCTGCGAGCCGCCGTTCGCGAAGAACCCGCAGTCGCAGCTGTCGGCGTCACAGCCCCGATCCGCACAGAAGGGTACCGTCTCGATCCCGTCGATCTGGGGGTAGTGACGCGTGTAGACCTCTTTGGACTTGGTGATCGACAGTGTCCCGAAGGTGCGCCCGTGGAAGCTCCCGGCGAAGGCGACGCCGTACTTCGCGGGCGCCCGGTAGTCGTGGGTGATCTTCATCGCGTTCTCCATCGCCTCTGCACCGGAGTTCGAGAGGAAGACCGTGTCCATCCCGTACCGACTCGAGACGTTGACCAGCTTCTCCATCAGGTGGCTCGAGCCCGGCACCGCCGACTCTTCGGGGGTCGGACCCGCGCCGAAGTACATGTCCTGGCCGGCGATCTTCATCGGCTCGACGAGGTCGAACGCCCGCAGTTTGTCGGTGACTTTCTCGTTGTTGTAGCCAAGCGGCGCGGCGCCGATGTGACACGTGAAATCCAGCAGTACGTTGCCGTCGACGTCGGTGACGAACGGACCGTCGGCCTCGCGGGTCACGTCCCAGACGAACTCGTGGGAGTACTCGCTCGGCGCCGCGTTCTCCCCGTGGAACTCGACCCACTCCTGGGCGTTGGGGCCGGGGAACGCGTCCACGTTCGGTTCGGCAGTGTCCCTATCCATACACAGATAATGTGTACGTCGTACATTAAATGTTGTTATAGATGAGCACGGAAGTCGAAAATCGAACCGTCGCGGCGAACGAACCGACGTGGACGATACCGGACGTTCCGAACGTCTCCGTCAGTCGTCGTCGCCCGGCTCCGCGGTCGTGGTCGGATCGTCGGATCGCCGTTCCGTCGAGCCGACGAGCACCGTCTCCTCCTGGAGCAGCACGCGGCCGTTGGTGCCGCTCAGGTTCTTGATCAGCGACAACATCGCGAGGAAACAGACGATCGCGAACGGCGCGCCGGTGATGACGACGGCCTGCTCGAGGGCGCCGGCACCGCCCTCACCGCCGAGGATCATCAGGATCGCGGCGGTCAGCCCGAGGACGATGCCCCAGAAGACCCGGTTGATCGTCGAGGGCGACTCCTTGCCACCGGTGGTCATCATCGAGACCGCCAGCGTCGAGGAGTCCGCGGAGGTGATGAAAAACGTCGTCACGAGCACGAGGAACGCGACCATGAGGATCGCACCGAACGGCAAGGCGTCGAACAGGATGAACCCGGAGATTTCCGGACCGGCCTCGCCGGCGATAACCGCGCCGAAGTCCGCGGCGCCCGTGTCCTGGAAGTAGACGGCGGTCCCGCCGACGAACGTGAACCACGGGACGGTCGCGGCGGAGGTCGCGACGATCCCGGTGAAGGCGACCTCGCGGATGGTTCGACCCTTCGAGATGCGGGCGATAAAGAGCCCGGCGAAGGGGGACCACGAGAGCGCCCACGCCCAGTAGAAGACGGTCCAGCTCTCGACCCAGGCGGTGCCGCCCTCGCCGGCGCCGGTGTAGAGGCTCATCGAGACGAAGTCGCTGATCATGCCGCCGATGGCCTGCGAGCCGAGCAACAACAGGAACATCGACGGACCGAGGACGAACGTCACAAGCATGAGCAGGGCGAACAGCCCCATGTTGAAGTTCGAGAGCCGACGGATCCCCTTGTCGACCCCGAGCACCATCGAGATCGTAAAGAGGATCGTCATCGTCGTCACCACGAGCAAGATGCCGACGTCGCCGAAGTTGAGCCCCCACTGGTACTCCAGCCCGCTGACGAACTGGCTGCCGATAAAGCCCAGCGAGGTCGCGACGCCGCCGATCGTCGCGAAGACGGCGAGGATGTCGATGACTTTAGCGACGGGGCCGTCCAGGTTTTCCTTCCCGAGAATCGGCGTCAGCGCCGACGAGGCTCGTAGCGGGACCTTCTCGTAGTTGTACGCGAAGTAGCCGATCGCGATCCCCATGATCGTAAACACCGCGAGTTGCGGGAGCGCCCAGTGGAACAGCGTCTGCTGGATCGCGAGCGGGACCGCCTCGCTCGTGCTACCTTCGACGCCGAACAGCGGGTTCGGATCGGCGTAGTAGAACAGCCCCTCGGTCGGCCCCCAGAAGACGACGCCGGCCGCGAACCCGGCCGAGTACAGCATCGAGAAAAACGAGAGGAAGCTGTACTCGGGGTCCTCGTCGCCGAGTTTGAGCCGTCCCCAGGGACCGACGATCAGGTACAACAGGAAGACGACGATCAGGAACACGATCACCAGCAGCGCCCAGCTCATGTAGCTGAGCATCTCCGCGTGGACCGTTTCGATCCCGCCGGCGACGAAGTCCCGATCGACGAAGAAGGCGACGATCACGCCGACGGTAAGCAAGGCGCCGAACGCGAAGACGACCGGGTCGAGCTCGTCGAGGAACCGGCCGACCATCCCCCGTTCGCTGTTGCTCACGCGAACTCACCTCCGGCTCTCGAGCCGAGCAGTCGGTTCGATCCGCGGCTGTTCTCCCTCCCACTCGCCGTGCGCTGCGATGGCATACCGAACCCATTGCCAGTATCTCGCATAAACATTTCCTTTTCGTATCTACCATACACAGATTGCGTTTATTATACGGATCGCGTACGGATCTCCTCAACGGAACCCATAATCGGACAGTCGGGCAGTAGTTATAGCGATATCTCCAGGAGTTCACGGTATAGCATCCAACAATCAAATCTGCGATCCGAGTCCGTGATTCGTCGAACTATCCGCCAACTATGTCAAACGATGATCGTAATCGCGTTCTGTATTCAATTTTCGAACACCCTCGTTCGGTGCGAAACCGAATCGGACGGCGGTCAGTTGGTCAACTCCTCGAGGTTCCGCTCGCGAGCGGCCGCGCTATCGTCGGTGCGCTCGGCGAACTCGTCGACGCGGTCCTTGATCTCCTCGCGGGTGGCCTCCGGGGAGAAGGAGTCGGACATCGTCAGCAGCCGGACGAACGCCCGCAGCTCCGCGTCGGTGAGCTGGGCGAACTCCTCGTTCTCGAGTTTCGCGACGACCTCGTCGACGTCGATCTGGCCGACCGGTTCGACGCTGAACTCGACGTTGACCATGCGGTAGTTCGATCCCGCGAGGCGCTGTTCGGCCTTGCCGACGCCCTCCGAGAGCATGTCCCTGAACGGGGTGTGATACCCCATCGCCCCGAGGTGGAGGAAGGCGAGCATGTCGGTGATCCCCTGGGTGTAGGCGTCCCGGTCCTCGTCGTCGGGATCGAACACCGTCTCGCGGTCCCGTTCCTCCATGTACTCGAAGAGGATGCTGAAATCGAGGATCGCGTTGCGGACCCGGCGTCGGATCCGATTTCGCTTCTGTTTCTTGGAGTGGTCGGTGTAGTCCGTCTTGCGACCGAGGAGGAAATCGCGATCGGAGGGCGTAAGGATCCCGCGGGGCCGATCCGAGTCGGCCGCGGTCCGAAGCGACTGCGGAACGTCATCCTGGCTCATACGCAATACTGGCGGATCACGGGAATTAACGTTTCTGATCCGAGCAACCTGACGGCTAGATGATATCTTCGTCGAACCGCGACGATCTCAGACGGGTCGCCGGGACAGCTCGAGGATCGTCCGCGAGAGCACCGCCGCGCCGATTCCGAGGCTGTCCTCGTCGATATCGAACGTCGGCGTGTGATGGTTGGTCGGGTGATCGGTCCCCACGAGGAGGTAAGATGCGAGGCCACCGCGGTCCTGAACGCGGTTCATCAGGTAGGTGACGTCCTCGCTGACGCCGAACTCCGTCGAGGGGATCACCCGGTCGACGCCGTCGACGTCGCGGGCGACGCCCTCGACCAGCTCGCGCAGGGCGGGGTGGCTGTCGGCCCTAGGAGACTCGCTGACGACCCGGGGCGTGACGTCGCAGTCGTGCATCTCCGCGGCCGCGTAGCAGACGCGCTCGAGTTCGGTCCGCATGTACTCCATCAGCCCCGTCGTCTCGCCGCGGACCTCGGCGTCGATCGCGATCTCCTCGGCGATGACGTTGCTCGCGGTACCGCCCTCGATGCGACCGACGTTGACGCGGGTCTGGCCCTCGCTGTGTCGGGGGATCGCGTAGGCGTTCTGGATCGCCGTCGCCGCGGCCTGCATCGCGTTGCCGCCCTCGTTGGGCGCCTTCCCCGCGTGGGCGCTGGCGCCCTCGAACGTCGCCGTCAGGTGGGCCATCGCCAGCGGCTTCTCGACGCCGGCGACGATCTCGCCCGTCGGGTGGTCGAGCCCGACGTGGAGCGCCAGCAGGTAGTCGACGTCGTCGAGGTACCCACCCTCGGCCATCGCCTTCCCGCCGCCGGAGATCTCCTCGGCGGGCTGGAAGAAGACCTTCAGCGTCCCCGAAAACTCGCCGTCTGAACCCCGTTTCGACGGGGATCGCGCCCCGTCGAGTCGCTCGCCGCCGTCCGCGATCGAGGCGATCGTCCCCAGTGCGATCGCGATGTGGGCGTCGTGGCCGCAGGCGTGCATGAACCCCTCGTGTTCCGAGCGAAACCCCTCCGCGGCAGGTCGGTGCTCGGCCAGGTCGGACTCGGTCATCGAGATCGCGTCCATGTCGACTCGCAGGCCGATCGTCGGCCCCTCGCCGCGCTCGAGGACGCCGACCACGCCGGTGTGGCCGTCCGCGGTCCGTTCGAGGACGTCCTCGCGAACCCCCGCCTCGCGGGCGCGCTCGAGCCAGGGCTCGAGTTCGCTCGAGTCGGGCACCGCCATCCGCTGGGCGGTCGAGAGCGCCTCCCGACCGACGGCGATCTCGTCGACGCCGAGTCGCTCGAGCTCCTCGACGATCCGGGCCGTCGTCCGGAACTCCCGCCACCCCGGTTCCGGGCGTCGGTGGAACTCCCGTCTGAGCTCCGACAGCCGGTTTCGAACGTCGTACACCATCTTTCGTGGCGGTAGGCAGTCGGTTCACTTAACGGTACGTTTGTCGGGACGCCCGTCGTTCGGACGGCGAACGGCGATGCGACGATCGAACCGCGCCGACCCGCGGGGCGGCGTCGCGGACGGGTCGTCGACGGTCGAGGCGTCCCGTCTCCGGGCGACGCTACCCCTGCGCGCAAAACCGGTCGAAAACGAGTCTCGTCGCGCCTAGCCGAGGTAGGCGGTCGCGTCCATCTCGACCCGGACGTCCTCGGGCAGCCGCGAGACTTCGACGCAGACCCTGGCGGGCGGCTCCTCGCCGAACTTCTCCCCGTAGGCCTCGTTGACCAGCTCGTAGTCCTCGAGATCGGTGAGGTAGACGGTCACCTTCACGACGTCCGCGAGACCGTCGCCGCCGGCCTCGTCGACGACCGCGGCGACGTTCTCGAGTACGCGGTCGGTCTGGGCCCCAATGTCGCCGTCGACGGCCTCGCCCGTCTCGGGATCGACGGGGCCGTAGCCCGAGACGTGAAGCGTGTCCCCGGCGCGGACGCCCTGGGAGTAGGGGTTGTCGTTGCTCGGTGCGTCGTCGGTCGTGATGGGTTCGGTGTCGGACATCGTTCGGGTCGTCAGGCCGTCTGTTTGGTCTCGGCCGTCGCGTGCTCGATCGCGTCGGCGATAACGTCGAGCGCCGTCTCTGCGAGCTCCTGGGTGAGCACGAGCGGCGGCAGCAGCCGGAGGACGTTGCCGTGTCGTCCGGCCGTCCAGACGAGCACGCCGTGTTCGAAGCAGTACTGCTGGATCGCGTCGACGAGGTCGCTGTCGGGCGCGCCGTCGCTATCGACGAACTCGGCGCCGATGAACAGCCCCTGGCCGCGGACGTCGCCGAGGCGGTCGTTCCCATCGGCGACCTCCCGGAGTCGGTCGCGGATGTAGGTCCCGAGCTCCCGGCCGTGAGCCAGCAGGTCGTGGTCCTGGACGTACTCGATGGCGCGGGTGCCGGCCCGCATCGCGACGACGTGGCCGCGGTAGGTACCGGCGTGGTCGCCCGACCCCCACGTGTCGAGGTCCTCGTGGTACATCGTCGCCGACAGCGGGAAGCCGACGCCGCCCAGCGCCTTCGCCGAGGTCATGACGTCCGGCGTGACGTCGGCCCAGTCGCTGGCCCACCACTCGCCAGTGCGGCCGAAGCCGCTCTGGATCTCGTCGAAGACGAGCGTGACGTCGTTGTCGTCGGCGAGGTCGCGCAGCCCCTGCAGGAACCCTTCCGGCGGGGTAATGACGCCGCCCTCGCCCTGGATCGGTTCGACGATGATCCCCGCGGGGTTCGCGAGCCCGCCGTAGGGATCCTCGAGGATCGCCTGGACCTCCTCGAGGGCGTGGTCGACGGCCTCCTGGGGCTGCTTGCCCTGCTCGAACGGGTTCGGGTACGGCGCGTGGACGACGTCGGGCAGCAGCGGCGTGTAGTGTTCCTTGAAGCTCTTGTTCGAGGTGACGCTCATCGCGCCGGTCGTCGCGCCGTGGTACGCGCCGCGGAAGGCGATCAGGCCGTCGCCGCCGGTGTTGTACTTCGAGAGCTTGATCGAGGCCTCGATAGCGTCGCTCCCGGTCGGGCCGCCGAAGACGACCTTTTGGTTGCCCGCTAGCCCCGAGGGTGCGATCTCGTCGAGTTTCTCGATCAGCTCGAGGCGGGCCTCGGTCGGGAAGTCGACCGTGTGGACCAGCTTGTCGGCCTGCTCGTGGACGGCCTCGAGCACGTAGGGGTTCGCGTGACCGACGTTGAGCACGCCGATGCCGGCGAACATGTCGATGTAGGTGTTGCCGTCGACGTCCCGGACCGTCGCGCCCGAGCCCTCCTCGAACGCGACCGGGATGTCCTCGGGGTAGGCGACCGCGCTGCTGTCGATCTCGCGTTGTTTCTCGAGTAGCTCGCGCGAGCGCGGGCCGGGGACGGTGTCGACGTTCGGTGCCTCGTCGTAGTGGAGTTCGTCGATCGGTGGACTGCTCGTCATACGTAGGGCCAGGAGGAACAGTGATAAATAATTTGTCCACAGTAACTATAGAGGTCGTACACAGAAATCGATTCAGCAGGGTGGTCGAGCGACGTGGACGACGAAGGCGTCGAGAACCCGTCTCTCGCGTTCGACGAGGAAGCGAGCGTCCGAGCCCGACGATCACCAGGGTTCGTCCTTGAGTCCGAGCTTGTAGGCGATCACGTTCGTCGTGACGTGCAACACGGGCGTGAGCACGACGACGACGGCGACCACGCCCCACGTGAACACCTCGAAGAACCACTCGGTCGCCAGCAGCGCCGTCAGGGGAAGGGAGACGACGACGAAGTCGAGCTGGTCGAGTCCGGGAAACATCGCGCCGCGCCGGCGACCGGTCCGGCGCTTGAGGAAGGAGGCCCCGATGTCGCCGAGCATCGCCCCCGCGGTGAGCCCGAACGCCGCGAGCGGGACGAACGACGGTACGTCGATCCCGGTCGCCGCGCGCACGGGGTCGGCGAGGAGGTTCAGGACGCCGGCCAGCGCTACGCCGGCGAGGATCCCCGCGGCGGTTCCACGCCAGGTCTTTCCGTCCCCGAGCACGCGCTTGTCGCCCCAGGTCCGTCCGCCGTCGATCGGGCGACCGCCGCCGGCGAGCACCGCGGCGTTGTTGGGAACGTAGGCCGGCAACATCGCCCAGAAGGCGACGACGATCGTCTCGAGTACTGCCATGTGCGGCGGAACGAACCCGCGTGTCTTAATCGAGGCGGTTCCGCAGCGTCCCGGCGGTTCCGGCGCGTCGGTTTCCCGCGAGGAGAGCGAGCGCTACTTCCTTGTGAACGGCGTCGTATCACTCGAGTATGATACCGCCAGTCGCGAGCCGATTCGTCGCCGGGGAGGGACCCGCCGGGGCCCTCGAGCACGTTCGCCAGCTGAACGGCCGGGACGTGAAGGCGATCGTGAACCTGCTGGGCGAACACTACGACGACCGCGAGGACGTCGACGCCGACGCCCGCGAGTACCGCGAGCTCGTCGAGGATATCGCGCGGTCGGACCTCGAGGCGACGATCTCGGTCAAACCCACCCAGATCGGCCTCGACCTCGGCGAGCGCGTCTTTCGGGAGAACCTCGAGGAGATCGTCGAGACGGCGGCCGACCGCGGCGTCTTCGTCTGGATCGACATGGAGGATCACACGACGACCGACGCGACCCTCGACGCCTACGAGGACCTCGCACGAGAACACGGGGGAGGAGTCGGCGTCTGCGTCCAGGCGAACCTGAAACGGACCCGCGGGGACGTCGAACGGCTCGCCGACGTTCCCGGGAAGGTTCGGTTCGTCAAGGGCGCCTACGACGAACCTCCCGAGATTGCCTACACCGACGGGGCGGCCGTCAACCGCGAGTACGAGGCGTTGCTCGAGTTCGCCTTCGAACAGTTCGAGGACGGCATCGCGGTCGGCAGCCACGACCCGGCGATGATCGAGCGCGCGATCGAACTCCACGGGGAACACGGCACCGACTTCGAGATCCAGATGCTGATGGGCGTCCGGAACGACGCCCAGTTCGAGCTCGCCGAGGAGTACGAGGTCTACCAGTACGTCCCCTACGGCGCCCGCTGGAAGTCGTACTTCTACCGCCGCGCGATGGAGCGCAAGGAGAACCTCCGGTTCGCGCTGCGAGCCGTCCTCGGCCGATAAAGGAAAGGGCTCATTAGCTCCGGTGAGAGTGAACGCACAATGGCTTCGTGGAAGCGGGACTTCGCGAGCGGGCTGATCGTTCTCGGCCCCATCCTCGTGACGCTGTACGTCAGCTACTGGCTCTACGGGTTTATCGCGGGACTGACGCCGGAGCTGATCCTCGACGAGGCCGTCCTCCGCCCGCTGATCCCCGACGACGGGGCACAGGCCCAGCAGACCCGCGAGGAACTCGCCCAGTTCCTCAGGGTAATCGTCGCGCTGGCGGTGCTGATCATCCTCACGTTCTCGGTCGGTTACCTCATGCGAACGACCGTCGGCGGACTGGTCGAACGGCTCCTCGACAACGTCGCCAACCGGGTTCCCGTGATCCGGGTCGTTTACAACGCCTCGAAGATGGCCGCCGAGACCGCCTTCGGCGAGCAGGACTCCCTGCAGAAACCCGTCAAGATCGAGACCTGGCAGGGACTCCGGATGACCGCGTTCAAGACCGGAAAGGTGACCGAGGACGGTCGCGAGGTGCTCTTCTTGCCGACGTCGCCGAACATCACGACGGGGTTCGTCGTCGAGGTCGAATCCGAGCGGATCACTGAACTCGACGAGGACGTCGAGGATGCGCTCACGCGCGTGCTGAGCGCCGGCTTCGGCGACTCGAATCGGAGCCGCGACATGGAGTCCGGAATTCCGATCGACGTCGTCGACGAGGCGACCGCCGACGGCGGGGAGACTGACTCCGAACCGCGCCTCGAGGACTGATCGGGGCTCGCTCACCGAGGCGCTGCCCGCGCCGTCGACGCCGAAACCGGGCCCTTTTGATCGGACCCCGCCTTCGAACGAGTATGCAACGACGAACGGTTCTCGCGGGGGTTTCGAGCGTTCCGTTCCTCGCCGGGTGTCTCTCGGACGACGGGGTCAACGCGAGCGGCGACATCGAGATCGTCATCGACGGCGACCCGATCGATCTCTCGGCGGACCGGTACCAGGCCGAGAACGCCGAGAACCACTCGGTTCGGTTTCACCTCCACGACGGCGACGAGAACTGGTACATGGAAGGCGAGGAACCGGTGACGATCGCCGAGGGGATTGACCTGCTGCCTCAGTTCCGGTTCGAGACGATCGAGGGCAACCACGTCCTCGAGCACGACGGGGTAACCTACGACGAGGCCGACGCCACCACCGAGTTGCGGGCGCTGGTCGACGGCGAGCCCGTCGATCCCGCGTCGTACGTCCCTGAGGACGGCGACGGGCTGCGCCTGGAAGTGACGACGAGCAGGCGCTGACGGCCGCGAATCCCCTCGTTCGGACGATTCGAGCGTCCGACTCGACGCTCCCTAGACGTACGTGAACCAGTCGTCGTACTCGTCGGTGCGCCGTTCGACGACCTCGAAGAACTTCGACTGGAGCTCCTCGGTCACCGGACCCCGCGAGCCGTCGCCGATGACGACGTTGTCGACCTTCCGGATGGGCGTGACCTCCGCCGCCGAGCCCGTAAAGAAGAGTTCGTCGGCGGTGTTGAGTTCGCCCCGCGAGATCGAGGCGCTGTCGTGGACGGTGTAACCCAGATCCTCCGCGAGCGTGATCACGGTCTTGCGGGTGATGCCGTCGAGGATCGACTCCGAGAGCCCGGGCGTGTAGATCTCGCCGTCGCGCACGAGGAAGATGTTCTCGCCGGGCCCCTCTGCAACGTCGCCCTCCTTGTTGAGCACGATCGCCTCGGCGTAGCCGTTGCGGCGGGCCTCCTCGCCCGCGAGCATACTGTTGACGTACAGCCCCGTGGTCTTGGCGTTCGTCGGGATCTGGCTCGAGGCGTGTTTCCGCCACGAGGAGACCATCACCTCGATCCCGTTCTCGAGGGCGTCCTCGCCGAGGTAGGTGCCCCACGGCCAGGCGGCGATCGCGATCCGCGTCGGACAGTCGCCGGGACTCACCCCGAGGCTGTCGTAGCCATAGAAGGCGACGGGGCGGATGTAACAGGAGGCCAGCTCCTGGCTCCGGACGAGCTCGAGGGTCGCCTCGGTCAGCTCCTCGCGGTCGTAGCCGATCTCCATCTCGTAGGGTTTGGCCGACTGGTAGAGCCGCTCGAGGTGGGCGTCCCAGCGGAAGATCGCGGGCCCTTCCTCGGTGTCGTAACAGCGCGCCCCCTCGAAGATGCCCGTCCCGTAGTGCAGACCGTGGGTGAGCACGTGGATCTGCGCGTCGTCCCAGTCCACGAACTCGCCGTCCATCCAGATCGTGTCGACGTCCATCTCGTCGAATCCCATAGACGGGGGGACGAAGCCCGGCGTAATGAACGTTCGCGATTGGCGGTCCGCGCGAACGTGCCGAAGCGGGATCGCGAACGCCGACGCGTCGTTACGGGTCGCGGTCGCGGAACCGAACCGCCTCGATCGCGACGGCGACGGAGCCGACGACCGCGACGGCGACCGCGCCGAACTGGAGCAGGGTCGCGAACGCGGAATCGCTCTCCGGCGCCGCGTCCTGGTCGTCGCCGTGCGCGTCGTGATCGCGGCCGTCTCCCTCGGCGACGACGCTGGCGTCGAACCACTCGCTGGCGTACTCTCCGTCCGGTTCGCCGGTAATGCGCAGACGCCAGTCCCCCTCCGCGGGCAGGGTCCGGACGGTCGTGTAGGTGCCGTCTTCGGTCTCCTCGAGATCGACCTCGAAGGTGGTCCCCGCCTCGGCGTCCGCGAGCAGGCGGACCGTTCGCTCGGACTCGAGCGACTCCCCGTCGGCGTTCCGGAAGGCGACCTCGAACACGACCGGGTCGCCGCCTCGGACCAGCAGCCGATCGGAGTCGCCGTCGCCGGCCGGAACGGCCGTCAGTTCGACGTCGACGTCGCCCTCGCGTTCGATCGTCGCGGTTTCGAGGCCGTCGCCCTCGTCGACGACCGCGGCCGTCGGAACCGAGGTGAGCACGCCGGAGAGCAAGACGGCGAGGACGAGGACGGCGACCTCGAGCCGAACGGCGCGGACGAACAGCGCCGTCGGTTCCGCGGACTCGAGTCGCCGGAGGAGGACGAACCGAGTGATCCCGCCCAGGCCGAGCGCCAGCAGGACCAGCAGCGTCTTCGCTGAGAGGGAGCCGCCGTAGAGGCTCGCCCGGAGGGCCTCGAGGTCGGGGACGTGCCACGCGGCGAGCGCGAGACCGGTCGCGCCCGCGAGGGTCACGCCGGAGAGCGCGAGCAGGGAGTACCGCCGAACGGTTTCGGCGGCGATCGTCGCGCGGTCCGTCGGCTCCGAATCGCGAAGGGCCGCCGGAACTGCGAGCGCGAGAACGATCAGCCCGCCGAGCCACAACCCTGCGCCGGCGACGTGCGCGAAGTCGACGGCCGTCCCCTGGAGCCGATCGATCGCCGTCGCCGAGTGGCTGGTCCAGCTCGCGGTCGCGCCGACTCCGAGCGCGCCGACCAGCGTCGATCCGAGCCGGAGCCGCCGGGAGAGCGCGCCCGTAACGCCGAGTGCGAGAGCGACGAGCAGGGCGAGCGCGAGGGCGAGCTGGGCCAGCCAGGCCCGACCGAGCGGCGTGCCGGTAAACTCGACGAGCGTCGCCGGCGAGAGCGGCCCAATCGACGTCGATCGAGCGAGCCCGAGTCCGAGGACCGATCCGAACAGGACGACGCCGGTCCCGGCGAACAGTCGCGCGAGCCGACGATCGATCGATCGCGCGAACGAGCCGGAGTGATCCGCGGCCGGGTAGACCGCGAGAGCCGCCGTCACCGGACCGCCGACGAGCGCGACGAGCGCGACCAGCAACACCCCCTTCGCGACGGTTTCGCCGGGTGCGGCGGATTCGTCCGCGGCCCCGTCCCCCTCGTAGGCCTCGAGCACGGCGTCCCGGTCGAGCGGCTCGTCGCCGACGCTGAAGACGAACGAGCCGGTAACCGCGTGTCCGTCGTCGGCGAGGATCTCCCACTCGACGGTGTACATCCCCTCGGCGGCGTCGCCGTCGGCCGCGTCCTCGATCGGGACGCGGACAGTCCGGGCGGCGTCGGTGTCGATCTCGGCCTCGGCGCTGACGTCCTCGCCGTCGGGCCCGATCACCGCGACGTCGGCAACCTGCACGCCGTCGCCGGAAAAGGAGAGGGTCACCGCATCGGGAGCGGTCTCGACTCGCTCGCCGTTCGCCGGGGCCGAATCACTCAGGTAGGCGTGGGCCGCGACCGGCATCGCGACGCTCGCGAACGCGAGCGCCGCGAGGGCGAGCGCGAGGAGCGCCCGCGCTCGCGTCGAGCGGCCGCGGCCCCGTCCGAGCGATCCCGGCGGGCTCATTCGGGGACGTACTGGACGGTGTCGATCCCGTCCTCGACGGGGACGTGCTCGATCAACTCCCGCGCCTCCATGTCGATCACCGCGACGGTGCCGTCGGCGCCCGCCGGGGTGAAGAAGTACCCGTCCCCGGAGACGGCCGAGCGGTGGAGGTGCTGTGCGTCCTCGGGGCGCTCGATGTCGCCGACGCCGATCCGATCGACGACCTCCATCGCGTCGACGTCGACGACGGCCGCGTCCGAGTTCATCGTGTTCGCAGTGAACCCGTAGACGCCGTCGTCGCCCTCGTAGTACTCGAGGGCGTCCGGGCCGCCCTCGACCGCGACGGAACCGACCTCATCGGCGTCCTCGCTCGTGGCGTCGAAGAAGCGGATCTCGTCCTCGCCGACGATCCCGAGGAGTTCCTCGTCGGGCGTGAGGTACATCCCGCCGGCGACGTCGAGTTCGTCGACGACCTCGTTCGTCTCGACGTCGACCACGGCGGTCACGTCGCCGTACTCGACGTACGCGAGCCCGTTTTGCGGACCGTAGGCCTTGTAGTGAGTGCCGCCCTCCTCGCCGAGTTCGATCGAGTCCGTCCGCTCGTACTCGGTCAGGTCGATCACGTGGAGCGCCGGATCGTTGACGTTCGTTCCGTAGCCGACGTCGCCGAAGTCCTCGTGGGAGAGGAGCTTGCCGTGGCCCTCGCCCTCGAGCCCGGCGTCGACGGTCTCGACGACCTCATGGTTCTCGGTGTCGATCACGTAGAACGTCCCCTCCGCGTCCGAGTGGGCCCACATCTCGTCGTCCACGGGGTGGTACATGTGAGTCCCGTCGGGCCCCATCGCGATCTCGGCGGCGATCTCGCGGGCCTCGAGGTCGATCGCAAGCACCTGGCCGATCGTCTCCTCGATGACGAACAGTTGGCTCCCGTTGCTCGTCACGACGGCGTCGCCGTAGGCGTAGCCGTCGACGCCCTCGGTGATCTCGTCGACGACCGCGCCCTCGGCGGGATCGACGAGCGCGATCGTCTCCGAGCCGAACGCGTAGGCGAGTCCGGCGCTTCCCTCGCCTCCCTCGCCGCTCCCGCTCTCGCCGTTCCCGCCGTTGTGATCGTGGTCGTGGTCGTGGTCGTCGCCCCCGTCTCCGTCACCGTCGTCACCGAGACAGCCGGCGACTCCGACGACCATACCGCTTCCCAGTACCCGTCCGAAATCCCGCCGTCCGATCGATCGGTCCATGAACGCCAGTCCGCTGGATTAACTCCTTTGTCTTCTGGTCCAGTTGCCGAAATCGTGGTTCGATTCTCGAAAACGCGCGGGAGTGCGGGCCGGGCGCGTCGCCCGTCGAACGAGCCGCGGCGCGCGATCGGGGCGATAGCTACTCCGAGCCGCACGGGTTCTCGAGCAGGCCGTCGACGAGGCGGGTGAACCGATCGAGCAGTCGGTCCGGAACCGTCGGCTCGATCGCCGACAGCAACTCGGCGGTCCGCTCGCGGTTCGCGAGCCGGAGGACGACGCGGTTGCGCTCGTCGTACTCCTTCTCGACGACCGTCCGTTCGACCAGGCGCTCGAGGTGGTACTCGAGGGTGCTCCGGGCGATCCCGAGCGCGTCGGCGACCGCGCTCGGTCCCGTCGGCTCGTGCTCGATCAGGTAGACGACGATCTCGCGGGCGGTTTCGCGCCGGAACAGCGCCAGCACCGCCCGCTCGCGTTCGTCGTACTCGGGTGTGTAGTAGTGCGTTCGGCCGTAGAACTCGCCGCGAACGAGCTCGCCGTCGTCGATCGATCGACGAACGTGGTACTGGATCTGCCCCGGCGCGAACGACGACTCCCGGACGAGCTCGTTGAAGTGAATGCCGGCGTTCGCGCGGACGTGGGCTTCGATCTGTCGTCTCGTGTCTGTCATTGGCATCGGCTCCGTCGGCGGGCGGTCGGTGTCGACCGCTAGCGGATCCGCACTGATAACCGGTTCCGATCGTTCCCGATCCGCGAGAACGGGCCGACCGCCGTCTCCGGACGAGTGTGGAACGGTCGACCCCGATCGACGGACACCCCGTATCCGCGACCGAAGGACATAGTACTGCCCCGGCCGACGTACGACACCGAAGATGCAGTTCCCGATCCCGGTCGGCGGCGGCTGGGTCGATCCCCAGCTGACCCCGATACTGCTCGTCGTCATCGTGCTGGCAGCGATCGGGACGACGGTGCTGTTCTGTTTCGGGGTCGTCGCCTACTCCCGTCGACGATCGAGGCGATACCTGCTGATCACCGCCGTACTCGGGTTGCTCGTGATCCGGTCGATCGTCGGGCTGGGCACCGTCTTCGGACTCGTGCCCATGACGGTCCACCACCTCGTCGAGCACGGGTTCGACTTCTCGATCGCCGTTCTCGTGTTGTACGCGGTCTACCGGAGCGGTCCGGGATCCCAGCGGCGCTCGCTGGGAAGCGACGGCGACTGACGAACGGTTCAATCCAGCCGCTCGAGCACGTCCCGACCCTCGAGGTAGACGTAGTCGTGGCGGTCGGCATATCCGCGGGCGTCGGCCGGGACGAGCGCCTCGCCGGTTCGTTCGTCCAGCATCTCGCAGACGACAACCGCGGGCGGGAGGTCGGCGGCGTCGGCGAGGGCGAGCCCGAGTTCGGTGTGTCCCTCCCGCTGGTCGAGCAGCTCCGGGGCCGCCTTCAGCAGGTGGACGTGGCCGGGCACCCGGAACTCGGACGCGAACTCCGTCGTGGCGGGGTCGGCGGCGGCCTCGCCCAGCGCTTGGATCGTCCGCGAGCGGTCGGCGTCGGTGATGCCCGTGTAGGTGTCGCGGTGGTTGACCGTCAGCGAGAACGACGAGCGCTCGTCGTACCCCAGCTCGTGGTCGGCCGCCGCGGGGTGGTCGACCGCCTCGGCGTAGAAGGGAAGGTCGAACGCCTCCGCGACGCCGTGGCCAAGCGCGACACAGACCAGCCCGCCCGCGTCGTTGCGCAGGTGCGCGACGGCCTCGGGCGTGACGGCGTCGGCGTGGTAGATGAGGTCGGTCTCGCCCTCGCGGTCGGCCGCGTCGTGGACCAGCACCGGCTCGCCGGCCCGCAGCGACTCGAGGGCGCGCTCGAACGTCGCCGGCGAACGTCCGTCCGCCCCGGCGTTCGCGCTGGCGCGGCCGCCGGTCATCGGCGATCACCCACGGTGACCGTCACGCGGTCTCCGTCCGCGAGGTCGAGCTCCTCGCGGAGCTTGTCGGGGGCGATGACCTCGAGCTGGTCCTCGTCGTGGTGGGTTCGTTCGGGGGCGATGATGTGTGCTCCCTCGTAGGCGTCGCCGTCCGCGGTCTCGACGGTCGCCGGGTGACAGACCGCTGGGCCGTACGTTCGGTCGTCGTCCTCCCAGCCGTCGATCGGCACGGGCTCGAGCGAGGCCAGCGCGCTCCGGCGGCGGACGCTGTCCTCGCGGAGGTCGACGTTCAGCGTCCCCGGGAACGGCTCGTAGCCGAGTCGCTCGGCGAACTGGCGCTCGTACCCCGGCAGCGAGATGTAGTGGCGACCCTCGCCCATCCCGCTGGTGACGGTTCCCTCGAGGGCGACCTCGGCGTCGGTTTCGAAGATCCGGCGGTAGTCCTCGTACTCGGCGTGGAGGGCCCGCTCGCCCGCGTCGGTCACCGCGACCCACTGGCCGTCGCTGACGGTGTCGCGCTCGAGCAGGTCGGCCGCTTCGAGGCGCTGGAGTCGCCGCGAGGCGGTCTGGTTCGACGCGTCGAGCCGATCCGCGAGGCGGGAACAGGAGATCTTGACGTCCCCCTCGAGCCCGCCCTCGAGGGCGAGCAGCTTGAGAACGGCGAGCTCGTCGTGGCCGACCGAAGACTCCGCTGACACTGACATAGCTGGACGTTTCGTCGGATCACCCAAAAGCGTATCGGATGTGGAATGCGTAACGGAACCGTTATGCAGTTGGCGGTAGTTTATTCGCCTCGCACTGAACGTCCGCCCGACGCGGGTAAAAGACCTCCGGCGAACGCCTTCGGGACTGGGCGCGTCGACGGGTCGACCGTACGGGCCGGCGCTCGGGTCAGTCGCCGGTCATCGGGTCCCGCTCCCAGAACTCGCTGTCCTTCTCGAGTTTCGGCACCCAGGTGTCGGTCGTCTTCGAGAGCAGGGCGACCCGGGAGGACGGAACCCCCTTTACCTCGGTGAACTCGGGCATGTACTCCCCGACGCGCTCGGCGAACGCGACGACCTCCTCGTGGTCGGGCATCGACGAGCGGTCGAGCCGTCCCTGGGAGTGGCCGACGTGCATGTACGCCTTCAGCTCGACGAAGTCGGGGTCGGCCTGCTGGTAGAAGCCGGCGTACCAGTCGGGGTGGTGCATGTTCTCGCCGTCGACCAGCGTCGTCCGCAGGACCGTCCGCGTCTCCTCTTTCTCGCTGAGGACGTGCATCGTCTCGAGCAGGCGGTCCCAGGCGTCGTCCTCGACGGCCTTGACGACCCGATCGAAGGTGTGTCGTTCGGGGGCGTCGACGCTGACGTACAGCTGGGTCGGATCACAGTCCCTGAGGACCTCGGGACGGGTGCCGTTCGAGACGAGGAAGGTGGTGATATCGCGGTCGTGAAAGGCCTCGATGAGCTCCGGGAGGTAGGGGTACAGCGTCGGCTCGCCGTCCAGCGAGATGGCGACGTGGCGCGGTTCCATCGCCTCCTCGAAGACCTCGCGGGGGACCTCGTCGTTCCCGCCGAATCCGGACAGCAGCTTCTTCTGCAGGCGGATCGAGGCGTCGACGACCGCCTCGGGATCGTCCCACTCGACGTCGCCCAGTTCGTAGGCGTGGCCCCGGTGGTCCCGCCAGCAGAAGACGCAGCGCTCGTTGCACTTGACCACCGGTGTCATCTGGATGCAGCGGTGGGACTCGATTCCGTAGTAGACCTTCTTGTAGCAACAGCCCTCGCCGCGCAGGGCGTTGGCCGTCCAGCCGCAGGTCTGGGCCGCGGTGTGGTTCTCGCTGTGGTAGTCCGGGCTCGAGACCTGGGCGGGGGCGTCGTCCCCGTCGGCGCTCGATCCGGGATCCGCGGAGTCGCTCATGTTGGCCTCCATTTACGCGGCGCGGGCAAAAGCCGTGCGGTGTCGGGAGAGTCGAGGGCGCTACTTCCGGTGGGGGAGCGTGCCCGGTTCGCCGCCGTCCTCGTCGTCCTCGTCGGCGATCTCGCGCTCGAACGTGTAGATGACGATCCCGGTGTTTGCGGTCATGATCACGCCGGTCATCGGAACCGGCGCGAACAGGTAGAGCCCGACCCCGAGCAGGAACGGAATCGCAGTGACCGCGGCCCAAAAGACGGGCCGGGAGATCTCCCGTCGAATCGCGTCCCGGTAGGTGAGCGCGAAGATCGCGGCCGTCCCGCTGAGGCCGAAGGCCCCGACCGCGAGATCTAGTCCGTCCATACGGAGGGGTTGGTCGGTTCGTAGAAAAGGGTTCTGCGACCGGTCGGCGCCTCGAGCGATCGGGGCGATCGAGTGCGCCGGTTCCCGACCCCCGGGGTTCGGCAGAAGTATCTTGGTGGTCCGCCCGGACCACCCCACGCATGGCAGATCAGATCGACGATCCAGACGAACTGCCGTCGACGGCGGGCGAGTTCGCCGACGACTACCCCGCGGTCTGGGAGGCGTACGCCGACCTCGGCGAGGCCTGCTCCGAAGCGGGCCCGATCGACGACGAGACGAAACGCCTGATCAAACTCGCGCTCTCGATCGGCGCCCAATCGGAGGGGGCCGTCCACTCTCACGTCCGGCGTGGGCTCGAGGAGGACGTCGACCCCGAGGCGCTCAAACAGGTCGCGGCGCTGTCGATCCCGACGCTGGGGTTCCCGCAGGCGATGGCCGCGATCAGCTGGATCGAGGATCTCACCGACGAGGACGAGGCTTAGCGGGTCGCCGCTTCCGGCCGTTTTCTCGCTTCCGAGGCTGGGCGCGACGGGGTATCTGTGCAGCGTTCGCTCGAGTCCCGACGGACGGCCGGAGACCGTCTCGACGCCGGCGTCGACAAGGCCGTCGCCCGCGACCGGGCGTCCGGCGGCGACGATCGGTCCCGGTCCGACTACCGACTCCCGCGAACGCGCTCGAGCGCGGTCAGCGTCCCGTCGGCGTGGCCCTCCTCGAGGACCTCGTCGGCCGCCTCGGTCGCGGCCGCGTCGGCGTTTGCCACCGCGAAGCTCCGGCCCGCGACCTCGAACGTCGAGACGTCGTTGATCGAGTCGCCGACGGCGACAGTCTCGGCGAGGTCGAAGCCGACGTGCTCGGCGATGGTCTCGACGCCGTCGCCCTTGTTCGGCTCCGTGTCCTTGACGTGGTAGGCGTAGCCCGTGTCGACGACCTCGAGGCCGTGTTCGGCGGCGATCTCCCGCAGCGGTTCGACGGGCTGCTCGAGGTTGATCGCGACCTCGGTCTCGCGCCAGCGGTTGACGGTGTCCTCGGCGCCCCAGCCGGGTTCGTAGCCCGCTGCGCGGTAGTCCTCGACGACGGCCCGGGCGGCCTCCGGGTCGGCGGTGAAGAAGACGTCGTCGCCGGTGTAGACGACGCCGCCGTTCTCGGCGACGACGAGTTCGGGGACGCCGACGAACTGACAGAGGGCGACGGGGTAGGGGAAGGCCTTCCCGGTGGCGATCACGACCGGGGCCTCCCACTCGCGGAGCGGATCGAAGACGCGCGGATCGAGTCCCCACCCCTCGGGGCGAGTGAGCGTGCCGTCGACGTCGAGCACCAGCGGCGGATCGGCGGTCATGCCCATCACTCGAGGGCTAGGAGACCTAAAAGAGTCGGTTCGAGGGCTACAGCGCGAGGTAGCCCGCGTTGGGGAGGAGCCCGACCAGGTAGAGGACCCCGAGCACGAACATGAACTCGGCGATGGCCATCGCCGGCGGGTCGACGTGGGTCCCGGAGTGGGAGTAGAACACGCGCTGGGAGATCTCACCCAGAAGGCCGCTGACCGCGCCGAACGCGCCGGCGACGAGCAACACGACCGGATCGCTCCCGATCGTCGGGGCCGCGATCACCGCCCCCACCGCGCCCAGCAGCGTCATGTGGTGGGTGACCGGGATCTTCTCGACGCCGAGGTTGAGAAACAGCAGGCTCATCGCGGAGATCGCATAGCCCAGGAAGATGCTCCCCGTCTGGAGCCAGATGAACCCGCCGAGGATCCCGCCCACGAGGCCGACGGCGGCGACACCGGACCACTCGTACTGGTGGGGGAGCCACGGCTCGGTGGCCAACCGGCCGCCGGCGTCGCCGCCGTCGGCCGCCACGCGCGTCTCCTCGCGCTCGAACGGCGTCATGTCGAGGATGTTCGCACCGCGGACCTTCCCGATCAGCGGGTAGCCGAAGGCCAGTCGCGCCAGAAACGCCGTCGCCACGACCGAGAGCGCGATGTTGTCTGTCGGGAAGCCGACCCCGTCGAGCACCTGGGTGATCAACAACCCGACGACGCCGAAGATCGCGCCGACCGCGAGGATGTCGGGTTTGGTCCCGAACGCGTACAGGATGTTCTTCCCGAAGTGGTAGTCCCAGCCGGCGGGTTCCATCTCGGGATAGCGCTTGCCGGCGTAGGCCGTCGCGGCGACACCGCCGGCGAAGGCGATGTGGGGACCGGTGACCGCGCCGAAGCCGATCGTCCCGGTGATGCCGGTCGCGATGTCTCCGGCCGCGACGGCATCGAGCCCGCCCAGTTCTCCCTCGAGAATGGCGAGGCCCTCGCCGAGGAAGACGACGAAGCCCGTGAAGACGAACGCGGGCAGCGCGCCGAGGGCCGCCCCGAACGCACCGCCGGCGAGGGCGGCGATCAGCAGGACGACGAACGCCTCGAGCTCCATGCCGACGATCGGAACTTGCAGCAGGGTCCCGATCATGGCTCACTGCTCACCGTCCGTCGCCCAATTCCGCGCTCGATCGAGCGCATCGTCCCAGCGGTCGTACTTTCGATCGGCCTCGGCGCGATCCATCTCGGGATCGAACTCGCGGTCGATCTGCCAGTTGTCGCGCAGCCCCTCGACGTCCTCCCAGTAGTCGACGGCCAGCCCGGCGGCGTAGGCCGAGCCCAGCGCCGTCGTCTCGTCGACCTTCGGGCGGACGATCTCCGAGCCGATGATGTCCGACTGGAGCTGACAGAGGTAGTTGTTCTTGACCGCGCCGCCGTCGACCCGGAGGCTGGTCATCTCGATGCCCGAGTCGGCCTCCATCGCCTCAGCGACGTCGCGGGTCTGGTAGGCGATCGACTCGAGGGTCGCCCGGACGACGTGTTCCCGCCGGGTTCCCCGCGTCATCCCGACGATCGTGCCGCGGGCGCGCTGGTCCCAGTGGGGCGCACCCAGCCCCGTGAAGGCGGGCACGACGTAGACCCCGTCGGTCGAATCGACGCTGCGGGCCAGCTCGGCGGTCTGGGCCGGGTTGTCGATCAGCGTGAGATCCTCGAGCCACTCGATGGCCGCGCCGGTGACGAAGATCGATCCCTCGAGGGCGTACTGGACGGGTTCGCCCGAGCGCTGGAAGCCGATCGTCGTCAGCAGGCCGTGGTCGCTCTCGACGGCCTCGTCGCCGGTGTTCATCAGGAAGAACGAACCGGTGCCGTAGGTGTTCTTGGCGTCGCCGGCGTCGAAGCAGGTCTGGCCGAACAGCGCGGCCTGCTGGTCGCCCAGCGCCCCGGCGACGGGGACCTCGGCCTCGAGGAACCCGTCGGGATCGGTCGAGCCGTAGGTCTCGTCGTCGCTCGAGGGGCGGACCTCCGGAAGCATCTCCCGGGGAATGCCGAACTCCTCGAGCAGGTCGTCGTCCCACTCGAGGTCGTGGATGTTGTACAGCATCGTCCGCGAGGCGTTCGTCACCTCGGTGATGTGCTCGCCGGTGAGGTTGTAGATCAGCCAGGTGTCGATGGTCCCGAACAGCACGTCGCCCTGGGCCGCCCGGTCGTTGATGTCCGCGGGGCGGGTCCGCTCCATCTTGATCGGGTCGGCGTTCTCGAGGAGCCACTCGGCTTTCGTCGCCGAGAAGTAGGCGTCGGCCTCGAGGCCGGTCTTCTCGCGGACCGTCTCGACGAGGCCGTCCTCCTCGAGTTGCTCGACGCGGTCGGTCGTCCGTCGGTCCTGCCAGACGATGGCGTTGTGGACCGGCCTGCCGGAGTCGGCGTCCCACAGCAGCGTCGTCTCGCGCTGGTTCGTGACGCCGATGGCCTCGAGCTGGTCGGGACTGATCCCCGCCTTACCCAGTGCCGTCGTGATAACGTCTTTCGTGTTCTCCCAGATCTCTATCGGGTCGTGTTCGACCCAGCCGGGCTCCGGATAGATCTGCTCGTGTTTCTCGTAGGCGTTGGCGACGACCTGCCCGCCGTGGTCGAACACCATAAACCGCGTCCCTGTCGTTCCCTGATCGACTGCGCCGACGTACGTCTGTCCTGTCATTGGTGGTCACCCCGTCTCGCTCCGAGCGATGTCTTTACTGACGATCGCATTCTACTGGTAAACATTTCCTACGATCATTATAAACGTTGCCGAAGTTATAATATAGCTGTTACGTTAGCGTCGAAGTAATATGTACGATCCGACCTGAATCGTCTCAGTATCCGTGCGATTGTCGATATACCGTCGGAATCTCCTCGTGGAGCGGATATCGATCCGTCCCGCACCGATCGGCGGTTGGTCGGGCGTTACTGCCGGTACGAGGTCTGCGATAAAATAAAGAGACAGGAGCGCGAGGTACGGACGAAGGGATGGCACACGACACCGAGGTTCTCGTACTCGGGGGCGGCTCGACCGGCTGCGGTATCGCCAGGGATCTGGCGATGCGCGGCGTCGAGGTCACGCTCGTCGAGCGAGGCAATCTGACCGACGGGACGACGGGCCGGATGCATGGCCTGCTACACAGCGGCGGACGCTACGCGGTTTCGGATCAGGCCAGCGCGGTCGAGTGCATCGAGGAAAACGAGATCCTTCGGGAGATCGCCGGCCACTGCGTCGAGACCACCGGCGGGCTGTTCGTTCAACGCCCCGAGGACCCGGACGACTACTTCCGGGAGAAACTCGAGGGCTGTCGCGACTGCGACATCCCCGCGAGAGTCCTCTCGGGGCGGGAGGCCCGCGAGGTCGAACCCTACCTCGCGGAGGACGTCAAGCGGGCGATCCAGGTCCCCGACGGCGCGGTCGATCCGTTCCGCCTGTGCGTCGCGAACGCGGTCGACGCCGAGAACTACGGCGCGCGCATCGAGACCCACGCCGAAGTGATCGACCTGCTCCGGGAGGGAGACGACATCTACGGCGTCGAGGTGCGCCACGAGTCCGGTCCCGGCAAGCGAACCCACGGGACGCCCGGCACGACCGAGGAGATCACCGCCGAGTACGTCGTGAACGCGACGGGTGCGTGGGCCGGCCAGATCGGCGCGATGGCCGACTTAGACGTCGAGGTTCGCCCCTCGAAGGGCGTGATGACGATCATGAACGTCCGCCAGGTCGACACCGTCATCAACCGCTGCCGACCGAAGGGCGACGCCGACATCGTCGTCCCCCACGAGACGACCGCGATCCTCGGAACGACCGACGAGGAGGTCACGGACCCCGACGACTACCCCGAGGAGCAGTGGGAAGTCGACATGATGATCGACACCCTCTCCGAGCTCGTGCCGATCCTCGAGGAGGCCCGAACCATTCGCTCGTTCTGGGGCGTGCGACCGCTGTACGAGCCCCCGGGCCGGGGGACGACGGATCCCACCGACATCACGCGCGATTTCTTCCTACTCGATCACGAGGAACGGGACGGCGTCTCGGGGATGTCGAGCATCGTCGGCGGGAAGTTCACCACCTACCGGGCGATGGCCGAGGAGATCTCGAACCACGTCTGCGAGCAACTCGGGATCCGGGCCTCGTGTGCGACCGCCGAGGAACCGCTCCCGGGCAGCGAGAACCTCGCCGTCCTCGAGGAGGGGATGGACGACTTCGGACTGCGCTCGCCGATCGCCCGCCGGAGCAAACAGCGGTTGGGAAGTCGGTCGCAGGAGGTGCTCGAGACCGACGAGCCGAACCCCGTCGTCTGCCAGTGCGAGGGTGTCACGCGGGCCGAAGTGCAGGACGCGATCGACCAGTCGGGATCGGACCTGAACGCGGTTCGCATCCGCACCCGCGCGTCGATGGGCAACTGCCAGGGCGGCTTCTGCTGTCAGAACATGGCCAACGAGCTCCACCCCGAGTACGACGAGGCGACGACTCGAGAGGCCCTCGACGAACTCTTCCAGGAGCGCTGGAAGGGCGAGCGCCACGCCCTCTGGGGCGAGCAACTCTCCCAGGCGATGCTCAACTACGCCCTGCACGCGACGACGATGAACCGGGACGGCGATCCCGCGAGCAGCACGGACGACGTCGACTACGGCGCGTTCGATTCGGGCGACTCGAACGCGCGGACCCCGCCGCGTCGGCGATCGGGGGGTGACTGAGATGGCGATCAGCGACGACGTCCTCGTGATCGGCGGCGGGATCGCGGGCGCGACCGCCGCGCTCGCCGCGGCCGAGGAGGGCGCCGACGTTCGACTGGTCACCCACAAGCAGAGCACCCTCAGGAACGCGAGCGGACTGATCGACGTACTGGGGTACACCCACGAGGGCGAGGGCCCGATCGTCGACCCGTTCGAGCGACTCGAGGAACTCCCCGAGAGCCACCCCTACCGACGGGTCGGCACCGAGGCGGTTCGGGAGGCGCTTTCCTTCTTCGACGAGGTCGCCGGCGACGCCTACGCCGGCGACCACACCGACGCGAACGCCCTCGTCCCGACCCACGGCGGGACGGTCAAACCGACGGCCCGGTACCCGGTCTCGACGGCCGCGGGGCTGGCGAGCGATCCCCGAGACACGCTGCTGGTCGGCTTCGAGACGCTGACCGACTTCGACGCGCCGCTTGCGGCCTCCCACCTCGAGGCCGCGGGCGCGCCCTTCGCGGCCCGCGGGGTCACGCTGCAGTTCCCCGGCATCGTCCGGGACGACGCGAAGCTCACGCGGTACGCCCACCTGCTCGACCGCGAGGAGCCGGTTCGGACGAACGCCGGCGAGCTGTCGGCCCGTGAGGCGCTCGCCGCGATCGTCGAGCCCCACCTCGAGGGCGAGACCCGCGTCGGCTTTCCCGCGCTGTTGGGCGACGAGTTCGCCGACGAGGTGCGGGCGGACCTCGCGGACTCGCTGGGTGCCGACGTCTTCGAGGTGCCGATGGGTCCGCCGAGTTTGCCGGGGATGCGCCTCGAGGACCTGCTGTACCGGGCCCTCGAGGACGCCGGCGTACGCGTCGTCTCGGGAGTCCCGGTCGTCGGCTACGAGACGGACGACGGCGGGGCGATCGACCACGTGCTCGTCGACCGCCACGGCCAGGAGATTCCCCACGAGGCGAGCCAGTACGTCCTCGCGACGGGCGGGCTCGTCGGCAAGGGCGTTCGCAGCGAGCGCGATCGCGCCTTCGAGCCGATCTTCGACTGTCGCGTTCCCCACGCCGACGACCGCTACGACTGGTTCGTCGACGACGTCTTCGGCGAGCAACCGTACGCCCGGTTCGGCGTCGTTCCGGACCGGGAGCTGCGCCCCCTCGACGCCGACGAGGAGCCCGAGTTTTCCAACCTGCGGGCGGCGGGGGCGGTGCTGGGCGGCTACGACTACGCGGCCGAGAAATCGGGCGCTGGCGTTTCGCTCGCGACGGGGTACGTCGCGGGCGGGCGAGCCGGCGAGGAGGCGAGCAGATGAGCGCGACCGCAGCGGCGAGTACAATTGTGACGGCCGACTCGAACGACGCGAACGAGACGAACGACCGAACGCGATCTACCCAGGTGATTCGATGAGCGACGCACAACGACCGATGGACGACCACGTACCGGGCGAGGAAGAGGGGTTCGAACCGATCGAGGTGTTCCCCGAGGCCGAGGAGATGGACCTCCGGCCGGGCGCCGACAACTGTTACAAGTGCTCGACCTGCGACACGAACTGTCCCGTCGCCGAGGTCGACGACGAGTTCCCCGGGCCGAAGTTCCAGGGCCCCGAGCAGTGGCGGCTCAAGCGCCAGTCCGACCACGACATCGACGACTCGGTGATGAAGTGTTCGAACTGTATGCGCTGTGACAGCGCCTGTCCCTCCGAGGTACCCCTCTCGCAGATGCACAACACCGCGCGGGCGGAGTACGTCGAGGAGAACATGAGCAAGCTCTCCCGGGAGTACTGGCGCAACCGGATGCTCTCGAACTACCGGAAGCTGGCCCCGCTGGCCGCGACCTTCCCCCGGACCGCGAACTTCGTGATGGGGCTGTCGGTCACGCAGTGGATGGGCGAGAAGGTGATGGGGATCGCGAGCGAGCGGGAGTTCCCCGAGTTCGCGACCCAGACGTTCCGCGGGTGGTGGGCCGAGCGCGGCGGCAACGACACCTCGAGGGAGCGAGCGCGGGCCGCGCGGGCCGAGCGCGGCGAGGACGTCGAGAACCCCCACAAGCGGATCGCGTACTTCCACGGCTGCTACTCGAACTACAACACGCCGGAGGTCGCGAAGGCGCTCGTCCGGGTCTACGAACACCTCGGCTACGAGGTGATGGTGCCCGAGCAGGCCTGTTCGGGGACGCCGATGTTCGCCAACGGGATGCTCGAGGACGCCCGTCGGGCCGCCGAGACCAACGTCCGGGAGCTCGCCGAGGCCATCGAGAACGGCGCCGACATCGTCGCCTCCTGTAGCTCGTGTTCGATGTCGATCCGCCAGGAGTACCCCGAGCTGTTCGACTTCGAGGGCACCGAAGACGTCGCCGCCAATACCTGGGACGCCGTCGAGTACCTCCGCGTCCACGAGGATCTGAAAGGCGAACTCGAGGGGACCGCCGTCGACGGGGAGTTCGCCTACCACGCGCCGTGTCACGCCCGCAACCAGGGACTGGACGGCCAGACCGTCGAGGTGCTGAGCGCGATCGACGGGATCGACGTCGAGGACGTCGGCGACTCCTGTTCGGGCATCTCGGGAACGTACGGCTGGAAGGAGGAGAACTACGACACCTCCATGAAGATCGGCGAGGAGATGTTCGAGCACATGGAGGACGCGGAAGCGACGACCGGTCTCACGGAGTGCCCGACCTGTTCGATGCAGATGGGCCACGGCACCGGCTACGAGATCACCCACACCCTCGAGGTACTCGAGGCCGCGCTCGTCGGCCCGGAGCGATAATGAACCTCGCGGAGCGCATCGCACGACGGCGATCCGCACACCGGACGGACGGGATCGTCGTCAACCGCAACCACCTCAGCCCGGTCGTCCACCGCTCGGAACCGATCGGACGGGGGCCCGTCCTCGAGCAGTTGCTCGACGCCCTCGAGCCGGTGTTCGACGGCGAGCTTCCCGACTCCGCTGCGGTCGTCGGCCCCGCCGGCGCCGGCACGTCGGCGATCGTCACGGCGCTGTTCGACGCGCTGAACGCCCGGCTGGGCGAGCCCACGCGATCGATCGGGACGACGACCAGAGCCGGCAGCTCCGGGGCCGTGACCTGGTTCGTCTACGTCGACGCGCGCCGGGTCGGGAGCCCCTTCGCGTTCTATCGGGCGGTGCTCTCGATGGTCTCGAACGACGCGGTCCCCGAGAGCGGTGTCGGCACCGACGCCCTCCGAGAGCGGCTCCGAACCCGCTTCTCGCGGCCCGATCGGCGGGCCGTCGTCGCGATCGACCACCACGACGAGCCCGAGACGCTCTCGTACGGTCGCGTGCGCGAGCTCGTCGAACCGGTCGACGACGCCGTCACGACGGTCGCCGTTGGCCAGACCGAGCCCGAGGACTGGACGGGGACGACGGTGACGGTACCGGCCTACCGCCACCACGAGCTCGCCGACGTCGTCACCGACCGCACCTCGACTGGGTTGACCGCGGGGACGCTCGACCACGAGACCGTCCGCGAGGTCGCGATCTGGGCCGACGGCAACGCCCACGACGCGCTCGCAGCGCTGTTCGGAGCGACGCTGCTGGCCGTCGAGGACGGCGCGGACCGAATCGAGCGATCGCACCTCGAGGCGGCGATGGAAGACGTTCCCGAGCCCGGCGTCCACGTCGACCGCGCGCTCTCGCTGTCGGAGACCCGCCAGCGGGTGCTGTGCGGGCTGATCGACGTCGACGCCGCCGACCGCCCGATCCGGGAGGTCGCCGCGGAGATCGCGGAGCGGTCGGGGCTCACCGCCGGGACGGTCAAGCGGTTCCTGTACGAACTCGCCGACAGAGGGGTCATCGAGCGGGTCCCGCTGTCGACGAGCGGGAGCGGGCGACGTCCGAGCACGGTCGTCCCCCGGTTTCCGACGATCGCGTTCCGGGCGCTCGCCTCGCCCGACGGCGATCCTCGGTAGGCCGTCCGATAGCGGGGCGGCGAGGCGTCGCCGAACTCAGTCCGCCGCCTGGGCAACCCTGGCGGCGTCGCTTTCGTTTTCGGCGGGTTCCTCGCTCGCGCCCGCGCTCTCGTTCGTGGCAGGTTCGTCACTCGCGCCCTCGTCGGCGGTCTCGTCGCCGGCCGTTTCGTTGCCGTTCGCCTCGGCGTCGTCCCCGCTCGCCGACTCGTCCTCAAGGGTCGTCTCCTGGAGGTCGATCTCGACGGCGTCGCCCTCGACCACGGCGGTTTCGGGGACCGCGGTTTCGGCCCGGTAGTCGGTGTCGCCGTCGACGGTCACGGTGTAGTTCTCGACCGCCTCGACGCTGCTGTCGGTGTACCCGTCCTCGACGCCGAGTTCGTCGTCGGTCGCGTACGGAACCGTGAGCTCGAAGCTGCCGTTCTCGTCGACCTCGACCTCCTGCTCGTAGGTGAACGTGCCGCGGTCGGCGCCGGAGTCGACCTCGAGTTCGGCGGTCGCGGTCGCGTTCTCCCCGACGGGGCCGTCGACGCTTCCAGTGATCGTCGCCCCCTCGACGCGCTCGTAGGTCTTGACCGCCGAGCCGGTTCGCTGGTCGATAATCTCTGCGTTCGGGCTCGCCTCGATCTGGGAGATGGTTTGCGAGCCGGCCATCCGGTTGACCACGACCTGCGGTTGACCGTTCTGGTCCGTCGCCACCTGATCCGTCTCGGGGTTCATCAGCGCGTAGCTGACGAAGCCGACCGTCCGCGCGTCGTTCTCGTGGACGAGCCGGTAGTGTTCGAGCCCCGCGGCGTCGTCGAAGTACAGCCGGGAGATCATCGTGTCGTCGTAGGGGACCGAGCCGAGCCGCTCGTCGACTTCGTCGCGATCGATCGGCTCGGTGGCGTCGACGTTCTGGGGCGTGACGTAGTGGCCGTAGCCGGGGCCCGACCAGGTGGCGATCGCGCTGAACTTCCCGCCGGCCATCTGGTCGTCGATCATCACGTACCGCATCTGTTCGGTGGCGTTCTCCTCGACCCCTGCCTCGAGTTCCTCGGTCGGTCGGACGTTGTCGCCGTCGTCCAGCGGGGACTCGCCGGCTGCGACGTTCTCGAGGATCAGCTCGGCCTCGCGCTCGGATTCGGCGGTGAGAAACGCCGAGGCGGTCTCGGCGTTCTGCTGGAACGGGTTCGCGTGGGGGATCCGCTCGCCCTGGGTCGTGATCAGGTGGCCGTAGTCCCACCAGGACATCACGCCGTAGGCGCCTGCGGGGTAGTCGAAGTCGCCGCCCTCGGGGTAGTCGTAGGTACCGGAGTACTCGAGTTCGCTGGCATTGTCGGCGCCGCCGTAGTTACCGGGCTCGGGGGTGTTCGACTCGAGCCAGTCGTTCGACGCCTCCCACGTCATCGCGTCGGGATGCGGTCCCGTCGCCTGGCCGCGGTCGATCACGGACCCGCCGTCGGCCGCGACGACCGGGAGCAGCGGCGCGAACAGCAGCAGGACGACCACGAGCAAGATGATGACCTGGTAGGTCTCGATCCCGCGCAGCGACCGCGCACTCCGCTGAAGGTCGAGGTCGAACAGCCGCACGACGTCGGCGACGAAGGCGGCGTTGACGACGGCGACCGCGAGCACGAGGTAGTACGAGAACCGAACCTGGGTCGCCGCCATACTGATCAGGAACAGCGACCAGACGAGGATCAGCGTGTACTCCGCGCGGTACTCGCGGCCGAACAGCGGCCGGGCGAGCAGCAGGACCAGCCCGACCAGCATCGTGTAGAAGGCGGTGCCGAACTCGCCGAAGACGTGATCGGCGAAGTTCTCGGGCGGCTGGGCCTCCTGGATCGTCAGCGTTCCCGCGTCCTGGTTGAACGGCAGCAGTCGACCCGTGAGGTTGCCGACGAGGGTGGTGTAGAAATCCGGCAACACGAGCCACATGGCGGCGAACGCGGCGAGGACGAGTCCGAGGATCGCGACCGGGTAGAGGCGACGGTCGAATCCGCGGGCGTTCCATCGGCGGGCGAGCCACGCCATGAACAGGCAACCGACGGCCACGAGCGCCGCGGTTGCGGGCTGGAGGGAGCCGAAGCTCGTGACGCTCGTCCCCGGCGCCTCGATCAGCAGGGCCGTCCCGATCGCGGTTACGCCGAGGGCGACGGCGCCGACGAACGCGACGTGGTCGGGGGAGACGCCGCGGACGTAGTCCAGACAGAGCTGCACGGCGAAAAAGACCGCGAAGATGCCGATCAGGACGACGCCCGACGGCCAGATCCAGATGTACAGCGTGAGCGCGATCCCCGCCAGCGCGGCGTAGACCGCCGGCGATCGGAGGGTGTCCCAGTCCCCGTCGGCGACGAGTTCGTAGATCGGCTGGTCGCGCTCGGCGACCCGCAGTGCGACCATCATCGCGAGCACGGCGATCGCCATGAACAGGACCTCGCCGACGTGGTGATCGAGCTGGCCGACGGTCGATCGCACGAAGAACTGCCCCGGCGCGAGCGCGAGCACGACGACGGCGACGAGGCCGCCGACGGTGCCCCCCAGGCGCCGACCGGCGTAGAAGACGGGGATCGCGACCAGCGCCGCCATCGCCGGCACCGAGAGCAGCGACACCGCGTAGAGCGTGCTCTGTGACGGATCGCCGAGCCCGACAATCATCGCGGCGGTCACGATAAGCTGGTCGAACAGGGTGCCGAACTGGCCGACGTAGCTGCCGGAGGGAAATCCGGTCCAGATATCGTACGGCATCGTGAACGGGTAGTTCTCGGCCGTCCACTGCACGGTTCGCCAGTGGTACCAGGAGTCGACGCCCGCGAGCGCGGGCGTTCCATCCTCGGTAACGAAGGCCCCGTACGACTGGATCCGCGTCCAGAAAATAAACAGCATGGCGACCCCGAGAACGGGGACGTAGTACCACTTCGCCCAGGAGCCGAGGACGGACGATCCCGTCCGCTCCTCGGTTCGCTCGGTCTCCGTACTCATTAGGTTCCACGAGAGGTAAGCCACGAATAAGCTTTCCCATATCACCCAGATCATTTAACTATCACATTCAGTGATTGTTTTGTTCGAGCGAAGCTCGAGCGCGGTCGACGACGGCAAGGTTTATCCTTCGGAGATCGAAACCGAACGTCCGATGAAGGTCTCCGCGGTCGTCTGCACGTACGCGATGGAGCGCTACGACGTCTTCTCGGAGTGCGTCGACAGCGTGCTCGCCCAGACCTACGAGCCGCTCGAGGTCGTCGTCGTCGTCGACGGCAACGAGGCCGTCTTCGAGCGCGTCCGCGAGGAGTACGGGGACCGCGAGGGCGTCGTCCTCCACTGCAACGACGAGAACCGGGGGATCTCCTACAGCCGCACGCGGGGCGCCGAGATCGCAAGCGGCGAGGTCGTCGCCTTCATCGACGACGACGCCGTCGCCGAACCCGACTGGATCGCAGAGCTGGCCCGGGTCTACGAGGAGACCGACGCGATCGCCGTCGGCGGCCACGCCAAACCCGACTGGGTCACCGAGAAACCCGACTTCTTCCCCGCGGAGTTCTACTGGCTCGTCGGCTGCGACGAGCGGGGGATGGGCGATCACATGGAGGAGCTTCGCAACACCTACGGCTCGAACATCTCCTTCCGGCGGGACGTCTTTCTCAGCGTGGGCGGCTACGACGAGAACACGGGCCGAAAGGGCGACCGTCACATCCAGGCCCACGAGGCCCCGGTCTGCATCCGGATGGCCAACCGGTACGGCAAGGGCGTAATCTACAACACCGACGCCGTCGTCAACCACAAGCTGTTCGACTACCGCGGCGACTTCCGGTGGCTCGTCTTCCGGTCGTTCTGGCAGGGGTACTCGAAACGCATCATGGATCTCCTGTTGCCCGAGGCCGCGGGCGACAAGAACGAGTATCTGCAACAGCTCATGCTCGAGTTCGTCCCCTCGCGACTTCGGGAACTCGCCCGCGAGCCCTCGGGCGCGAAGGCCAAACAGCTGGTCGCGATTTTCGTGTTTACGGCCGCGGTTGGCTTTGGCTATCTCTACGGACTCGTCCAGTCGGACGACGCGCTCGTTCGAGCGGACGACGAGGCAGCGACCGCCTGAGACGGCTCGAGACGGATCGACGGAGCGGGAAGTGCCGCGAGGGCCCCGAGAACGAGCGGGACGAGGAACGTTCGAAAGCGATCACAGGAGGATGACCGCGACGGCGGGATCGTCGTCCGTTGGAATCGAAACGCGTCGCTGGCGTCGTTATCGGTCGTTACGCACCCGATCGCTCGTTCTGACCTGGATCTCGAGCTTGTTCGTTCCGCTGATCCAGTCGACGTACCCCTGAAGACGGTCGGCCGACTGCAGGGCCTCGATCGTGTCGTACTCCTCGCGGAGCTGTTCGTTCGTGAACAGGGCGTGAATCTGTTCGTGACAGGGGCGACAGAGCATCACCGTCGGACTCGTGGCCCGTTCCTCGGGGCGGAGGTGGTGCTCCTGAACGACCTGGGGATCGTCGATCCGCTCGTGGGGGACGACCCGTCGACAGAGCGCACACGTCGTCGGCATCGGCTTTAGGGGTTCGGCGACCAAAACGGCTCGCACCGATTCGAAACCGCACTCGTTGATCGTGGGTCGGTGCGCTCGAGTCGCGCGCGGGCGGACCGACTTCGGAACGCTTGAGGCGACCCGTTAGAAACACCGACCGTGACTCGCGCCAAACTGTTCGCGTCTCTCTGCGGACTCGTCTTCCTGGTCAATCTCGCCAGGGTCGTCTTCGCGCCGCTTCTGGACGTCTTCATCGGGGAGTTCGGGATCGGGGAGGCGACCGCGGGCCTCATCGTGACCCTCGGGTGGGTCGGAAGCGCCGCGCCCCGGCTCCCGACGGGGTGGATCCTGACGAAGGTGCCCCGTCACCTCGTCGTCCTCGTCTCGGGGCTCGTCCTCGCGGTCGCCTCGAGCATCGCCGCGACTGCGACGACGGTCGAGCACCTCATGGTCGGAGCCTTCCTCATGGGGATCGCCTCCGGGATCTACTTCGTCTCGGCGAACCCGCTGTTGAGCGAACTGTACCCGGACCGCATCGGTCGGATCATCGGCATCCACGGCGCCGCCAGCCAGGTCGCCGCGGTGATCGCCGCGCCGTTCGTCGCGCTCACCGTCCTCGTCGACTGGCGGCTCTCGCTGTGGGCGATCGCGGTCGGCGCGGCGGCGATCACGGTCGCGACGTGGATCGCGGCGAGGACGACCGAACTCCCGACCGCGGGAGAGGCCGACCGCGACTTCGTCGCCGGCGCGCTCTCGGAGTGGAAGCTGATCGTGACCGCGCTGGCGATCGTCGGCGCGGCGTCGTTCGTCTGGCAGGGGCTGTTCAACTTCTACGAACTGTACATGCAGTCGAAGGGCCTCTCGGACTGGGCGGCGGGGATGATGCTGACGATCATCTTCGCGGCGGGCGTTCCCGCCTTTTACTTCGGCGGCGACCTCGCCGACCGCTTTCCCCACGTCCCGTACCTGCTCGGGATCGTCGGCGCGTTCGCGGCGAGCCTGTTCGCACTGACGCGGGCGGAGGGACTGCTCGCGCTGGTCGTCCTCTCGGCGGTCGTCGGGTTCGTCATCCACACCCTCTTTCCGGCGATCGACACCTTCCTTCTCGACACGCTCCCCGACTCGACGCGGGGCAGCGCCTACGCCGTCTTCAGCTCCACCTGGATGCTGATGCAGGCGCTCGGCTCGTCGGCCCTCGGCTCGCTCGTCGAGCGGGGGTTCGCCTACGACGCGGTGTTCGCGAGCGGCGCGGCCGCGCTGGCCGCGATCGCCCTCGTTCTCGTCGTCCTCGAGCGGGCGGGGCGACTGCCGGGGTAGTCGTTCTCGAGGCGGGCACCCCGCGTCGCTCAGTCGATTTCGGCGTACCGGACGTCGACCCGGATCTCGTCGCCGGTCTCCGGATCGACCAGCGGAACCGCCTCGACGAGACTCGTGCGGACGCACTCTCGCCAGGCCTCCACGGCGGTCTCGTGGTACTCCGCGACGGTCGCCTCGTCGACGTCCGCGCCGCGGTCGCTGCGGGCGATCGATCGCGACTCCGCCCGCGAGGGCGCGGGGATGCGGGTGCGCTCGGGGTCGTACTCGCCGCGGACGTTGACGAACGCCTCCGGGCCGAGGTCGACCGCGGGGGCGTCCGCTCGGTTCGACTCGCCCCCGGAAGCGAACCGGGCGGCCGTCGCTTCGGTCTCGAACGGCGCCGAGACGCGGAGGACGTGGCGTCCGTCGTCGTCGGCGTCACGGTTGCGCTCGAACGTCTCGATGACGGTCTCGGGATCGACGACGAGGGTTTCGATCCGTTCGACCGTCGGACGGGACTCGGTGCTTGTCATCTCCCTCGGAGAGGTGTTCCGCACCGAGTTATAGTCCGGGGTCGGCGCGGCTCTTGACGGGCGAGGACGCGGTCGTCCGCCGCCGCGATCGGACGACGGCACCGGCGATCACGCGGGTTCGAGGTCGGGGATTCCCCGATCGTTCGGCTCGCGCGTGCGCTCGCCGACGAGGTGCTCGCCGAAGATGTACTCGCCGAGGTAGCCGATGCCACGGACACCCGTCAGCGCGGTCTCGAGCGCGCCGAAGGGGAGGCGCTCCCGCGCCTCGAGGTCGGGGTCGGGGCGTTTCACCCCCGACGGCCGGGGCGGAACGCCGGTCGGCCCGTACCGGTTGGGGTAGTACCGCTGGAGCTGACAGAGCCCCCGTCCCACGCGGCGATCCTTCGCGACGAGCGCGCGCAGCGACTCCCGGGCCGGGTGGGTGGCGGTGACGTCGGCCGCGAAGTGCAGGTCGTACCCCGCCTCGTCGACGCGGTTGCCGAACTCCTTGTCGCCGCCGGAGGTGAGCCGGGGATCGAAGAGGCCGACGTCGGCGAAGACCTCACGGCGGACGAACAGACAGCAAGTCGGAGCGAAGCGGTGGTGCTCGAGGTAGCGCTCGATCGGAAAGCCGGAGTGATCGTCGTAGCGAGCCGCGACTGAGGGGTCGTCGGGCGTCGCGAGTTCGACGTTACAGCCCATGTAGTCGGCCTCGGTCGCTCGAAACGTCTCCAGGGCGTCGTCGAGCCACCCTTCGGAAACGGTCACGTCGGCGTCGACGAAGGCGACGACGTCGCCGTCGCTCCTTCGAACGCCGGCGTTGCGGGCCGCGTATGAGGACTGAATCCCGTCCTCGAGCAGAACGGTGCCGTCGAACCGATCCGCGAGGTAGTCGCGGGCGCGCTCGCGGGTCCCGTCGGTCGACCCGTTATCGACGACCGTGTACTCCCAGTCGACGTCCGTCGAGAGCGCCTCGAGGGAGTCGATCGTCGCCCGGAGCCCCGGGAAGTCGTTGTAAACCGGCGTGATGATCGAAACGGTCGCCATCAGTTATATTAATATTGTATTCATTGGTCAAAAAGACTTTCATCGCTGAGGTCCCGATCGGGGACACCACGGATGTCCGCGACCAGCATCGTCATCCCGACGTACAACCGCGCGCCCGTCCTCGGTCGAGCGATCGACAGCGCGCTCGCCCAGACCCACGACGACCTCGAGGTGATCGTCGTCGACGACGGCTCGACCGACGGTACCGACGCGGTCGTCGACGCGTACGACGACGATCGACTGGCGTACGTCGCGACCGGGACGAACGGCGGAGCGAACGCCGCCCGGAACCGTGGCATCGAGCGGGCGACGGGCGAGTTCGTCTCCTTTCTCGACTCCGACGACGAGCTGGCGCCGACCCACGTCGAACGGGCGCTCGAGGCGTTCCGGGCGGGTTCGAGTCGCGTCGGCGGCGTCTACACCGCCTACCGGAAGCGCCGCGACGGCGACGTCTACGACCGGACTCGAGCGTGCGAGCGGGTGACTCTCGAGGATCTCGGACGGGGGAATCCGATCGGCGGCTTCTCGGCGACGACGTTCCCGATCGACGCCTTCGACACCGTCGGAACCCTCGACGAAGACCTTCCCGCGGCCCAGGACTACGAGTTCTACCTCCGGCTCCTGGCGTCGGAGGAGTTCGACGAGATCCGCGGCGTTTCGGACGCGCTCGTGGATCGCCACACCGACGGCGAGCGGATCGGAACCGACCCCGAGCGAAAGCTCGAGGGATACCGCCGGGTGCTCGAGCGACACGGTCGGCGCATCCGCCGCCGGCGGCGAGCCGAGTTCGCGGCCAACGTCGCGTTCGTCCACGCCGAGAACGGTCGGCGGGAACCGGCTGCCCGCTACCTCGAGCGCGCGATCGCGATCGACCCCTGGAACGGTCGCCACTACGTCTACTACTGTGCGGCCGGCGTCAGCTGCCGGGCGCTGCTGGCCGTCCGCGACGCGAAGAGCCGCCTCGCGGTGTACGCGAACCGGCTCGGGTGACGGGTGGAGTATTCTGCCGCGAGGGTGGAGCTCTCGGCGCTGGCGCGGCGGCGGAGCGTGCGTGCGGGTTCGGGGCGCGGCCAAGCTATTTGTCAGTTCGCGGCGCCCGTTCGAACATGCAAGCCGTCGTGTTGGCCGCCGGGAAGGGGACGCGCCTCCGACCGCTCACCGAGGACAAGCCCAAGGCCCTCGTCGAGGTCGACGGCAAACCGCTCGTCGAGGACGTCTTCGACAACCTGCTCGCGATCGGAGTCGACGAGCTGATCGTCGTCGTCGGCTACCGGAAGGAACAGCTCATCGAGCGCTACGGCGACGCCTACGAGGGCGTCCCGATCACCTACGCCCACCAGCGCGAACAGCTCGGACTCGCCCACGCGATCCTCCGGGCCGAATCCCACATCGACGACGACTTCGTGCTCATGCTCGGAGACAACGTCTTCCGGGGAAACCTCGGGGACGTCGTCAATCGCCAGCGCGAGCAGCGCGCGGACGCGGCCTTCCTCGTCGAGGAGGTTCCCGACGAGGAGGCCTCACGGTACGGCGTGCTCGACACTAACGGGTACGGCGAGATCGTCGAGGTCGTCGAGAAGCCCGACGATCCGCCGTCGAATCTGGTGATGACCGGCTTCTACACGTTCACCCCCGCGATCTTCCACGCCTGCCACCTCGTCCAGCCCTCCGACCGCGGCGAGTACGAGCTTCCCGACGCGATCGACCTGCTCATTCAGTCGGGTCGGACCATCGATGCGATCCCGATGGACGGCTGGCGGATCGACGTCGGCTACCCCGAGGACCGCGAGGAGGCCGAACGACGCCTGCGAGAAACCGACGCGTTGCGTTCCGAGTGACCGCGGCGTTCCCGTTCCGAGCGACCGCGACGTTCCGACTCGAGAAACCGACGTGTTCGACGCGAGACGGCGAGGCGCCCCGGCGTCGCTTCCGGTGCGTCGGTCACGGCTGCGAGCGTCGATCGCCGCCGACAACTGGTCGGTCCCGGACCGACACCCCCACACCGGATTTCAGATGAAATCGCTCGAGCGGGGGGCGGGGGAGGGGGCGGATCGCGGCCGACTCGAGCGACGGGATGAGGGGATAAAACGGGACGAGAGTCCGTTAGATTGCATATCGAGAGCGCTATGACGGTAGTCACTGCAGTAGCTCTGATACTTTATTATATATTTTACTCTAGTGGTAATCTAGTAGTAGTAGGGTAATGAGAGAAACAGAGCAAAGCCCGTCTAGGAGGAGTAAGTGTGTGCCCGACTGTGACTCGTCACCTCTTTATAATCTATCTCGTTCCACTCGGCGCGAGAGGAGAAGTCGGGTCGTTCGAACGCCGGTTCGAGGGAGCGGTCGGCACGGCCGGTTCGAGGGATAAGTCAGCGCAGTCAGTTCACCGTTCGGACACCGAATTTCAGATGATATCCCACGATCGGGCACTGAACCCGTCGAAACCGACGGCTGACGAATCTTCCCGCTCTCGCCTCGAGTGCTTCTCGTCTCTCCCCTCACCTTCCCTCGCGACGATTTCATCTGAAATCCGGTGTGGGGGTGAGTTCGCGGCTGCCTCGTTTCCGAGTCATTTCATCTGAAATCCGGTGTGGGTGGGGGAGGAGGAACGCTCCGTCGATCCGCAGCGATTCATCTGAAATCCGGTGTGGGGATCGCAACCAGTGTGCGGACCGACCGTCGCGAGCGTCGACCGAACCGCGGGTGGAACCCGGACGAATCCGGCGCCACACCGTCCGGGCGTCCCCCGTCTGCGGAAGGAAAGAGCTAAGGAAAATTCATCTGAAAGACGGTGTATGCCTTTGCACGCGGAGGGGACGGGGACGCTCGGCGAGTACGCCGCCGAGCACGGCGCGGTCGCCCACTCCCGCTCCAAGTCTCGCGACGATCCGCTCTCGGTGCTGGACGAGGAGGATCGGATCTTCGCGAACGAGGACCTGCTACGGATCGACCACGTCCCCGATCAGAACAAGATCGTCGGTCGGAACAACCAGATCGAGACCGTCGCTCGGCGGCTCAAACCGACGATCACCGGCGGAACGGGCAAGGGGACGCTGCTGCTCGGAAAGTCGGGATCCGGAAAGACCCTCGTCACCCGCTACGTCAGCCGCGAGGTGGTCGAGCGGGGGCGGGAAAACGATGTTCGAATCGGCCGTGCGGTGATCGACTGCGCCCAGCGCCGCTCGGAGGTCCAGACCGTCATCCACCTCGCGAAGAGCCTGAACGAGCCCGAGAGGACGGGGATCACGATCCCCCACTCCGGAATCGCGACGGGCGCGTACTACGATCGACTCTGGTCGGTCATCGACGAACTGTACGACGCGATCATCGTCGTCTTAGACGAGATCGATCGGCTCGCGCCGCCCGACGACGTCGAGAACGTCCCGCCCGAGGAGGCCAACGACAGCAAACTCCTGATGCAGCTCTCGCGGGCGGGCGAGGAAAACGACGTCGACGCGAGCATCACCGTCATCGGAATCAGCAACGATCTGAAGTACGGCGACCGACTCGACACCCGCGTCGAGAGCTCCTTCTCGCCCGACGAGATCGTCTTCCCGGCCTACGACGCCAACCAGCTCGGCGACATCCTCGAGCGCCGTCGCGACGCCTACCGCGAGGACGTGCTGACCGACGACGTCATCCCGCTGTGTTCGGCCTTTTCGGCCCAGGAACACGGCGACGCCCGCCGGGCGATCGACCTCTTCCGGCTCGCGGGCGAGGTCGCCAGGGACAACGACGCCGCCCGGGTCACGGAGAGTCACGTCCGGGTCGCCAACGACGACGCCGAGGTGACCCGGATTCAGGACCTCATTCGTGGCTGTCCGACCCAGGCGAAGATCGCGATCGCGGCGCTTGCGACCATGGACGAGTTCTCCGAGCGCTCGGCGTTCAAGGCGACCGAGATGTACCGCGTCTACCGGGCCTTCGCCGAGGCCATCGACGCCAACGTCCTCGGCAAGAAACGCATCACCGACCAGCTCCGGGAGTACGAGACGCTGAAGATCATCAACATGACCAGAACCAGCGACGGCTACCGCGAGGGGACCTACCTCCAGCTGTCGCTGCTCGACGACTCGAGCCTGTTGCTCCAGACGATCGGCCTCGACGAGCGCTGTGCGAACATTCCGATCGATGGACGGATGCGCCAGCACATCGTCTCGATCGTGGGACCGTAGCGTCGACCGACTATTTTGTAACCGATACGACCAGCATATTTTTGTCTCATGGCCCGGAATTCACGACCGATGGAGCATGACGGGGTTCGCGCGACGGCGATCGAGCGGGAGGCGTTCCTGTCGATGAGCGATCGCACGCGCGACATTTCTGCGGACGACGTCTGTATCCTCGTCCCGACGCTGAACGAGGCGGCGACGATTGGTGACGTGATCGACGGCTTCCGCGAACAGGGGTACTCGAACGTCGTCGTCGTCGACGGCGACTCCGACGACGGGACGCGCTCGATCGCCAGCGACCACGGCGCGGAAGTGTTCACCCAGACCGGCGACGGGAAGGGACAGGCCGTCCGGGAGGCACTCGAGTACGTCACCGTCCCGTACGTGCTGATGGTCGACGGCGACGGCACCTACGATCCGGCCGACGCCGATCGCATGCTCGAGCCCCTCTCGAGGGGGTACGACCACGTCATCGGAAACCGCTTCGCGAACATGGACGACGACGCGATGGCGGCCCTGAACGGGTTCGGAAACCGGCTTATCAACCGCTCGTTTCGGCTGATCCACGGCGCGGAGTACGAGGACATCCTCTCGGGCTACCGGGCGTTTACGACCGACTCGTTCGAGCGGCTCTCGCTGGACGCCGACGGGTTCACAATCGAGACCGAACTCGCCGTCGAGTGCGTCAAACACGGGATCGACACGGCCGTCGTTCCGATCAGCTACAGGGCCCGTCCGGAGGCCTCGGAGACGAACCTCAACCCCCTCCGTGACGGCGGCACGATCGTGCTGACGCTGTACTCGCTGGCGAAGACCAACAATCCGCTGTTTTACTTCGGCAGCTTCGGCGCGGCGAGTATCGTCTCCGGCGGCGTCGTCGCGACGTACGTGCTCTGGGAGTGGATCCAGTACGGAATCGGCCACGAGATCCTGGCGCTGGTGTCGGCGGCCGCCGTGCTGCTCGGGGTGCAGCTGGTCATGTTCGGCGTGCTCTCGGATATGCTCGTGACGCTGCACCGCGAACAGCGCCGTCGACTCGAGCAGATCACGCGCGACGAGCGGGGCCGCGACGACTAGAACGGCAGCATCGAGCGAACCTGCTGAACGACGCCGTTGGAGTGCTGGCGGCGGTACTCCTCGAACGGCTCGTGAAGCGCGTTCAGTAGCTGTTGGCGCGAATCGAACCGCTCCCGGTTCGTCTCCGCGAGCACCTCCCCGAGCGCAACGTCGTTTCCGTGAACGTCGTAGGGGATTCGCTCGTGGCCGAGCTCGGCGTCGACGTCGTCAGCGGTCGCCGGAAACGATAGCTCGGAGTCTCTGAGGCGGGCGTCGAGGGCGGCGATGCCGAAGTCGACGCTTTCCGGGTCGTCGTTGTCGTCGTTGGATGGTGGCCGGACTCCCATACGCGGTACGTAGCACGCCGCAGATCAAAACCGCTGCGGAGACGCTCGCCGGACCCGCGACGTTCCCAGCGAACGGCGATACGTCTTTGGGGCCCGCGCCGGAGTATCCGGTATGGCCGAGTACACCACGGTTTCGATTCCGAAGGATCTGGCCGACCGCGTCGACGAGACGATCGAGGGGACGAGCTTCCAGAGCACCAGCGATCTGGTCCGGTTCCTGCTGCGGAGCATCGTTATCCAGCACCAGCGACGGGGCGAGCTGACCGAGGCCGAGTTCGAGGAGATCGCCGAACAGCTCCGCGGACTGGGCTACCTCGAGTAGCCGATGCCGCTCCGGGACGGCGCGGCTCTCGAAAGCGCCGTTACTCCCGGTCGCGAAGCGACCCCTCCGGCGCCCGCGCGTCGAGGATCTCGAGGGGTTGCCGGTCGCCGACCCGATCGAAGGCGGCGAACGACGCCTCCTCGAGCGTCCACGGCGGAACGGCGACGAAGACCACCTCGGCGAGGTCGTCGCGTTTGGTCACCTCGAGTTCGCCGACGGGATGGGAAACGAACTGGCCCTGGGCCTGTCGGGCCGGCGTCGAGAGGTCGACGCCGAACACCGCGTTGACCGCGTTGCCGGGATCGGGAAGGAAGAAGTCCGTAAAGACCGGCGCCTCGGGCGGAAGCTCCGCGGCCCCCTCGAGCCGTCCCGCCGGCGTCACCGAGACGCCGGTCCGAACCGGGTTCGGATCGGCGTTGCTGGCGAGCTCGAGTAACACCTCGATCAGGGCACGGGTAGCGTAGACCACGGAGGTCGTACGCGCGCCTTGCAGTTAGCTGTATGGCCTCAGAACGGCAGCAGCTTCCACCCCGCTTTGGCGTACACCAGCGGCGCCCGGGTGCGGGACCGGGCCAGCGCCTCCTCGAGGGCCGCCGTCGCGTCGGTCAGGACGCCGGCGCCGTGCCCGACGAGCACCCGATCGGGGGCGAGATCGCCGAGCGCGTTCCGGGGCGGGAGCGCTCGCCGCATCGGGTGGACCCCGAGGCGCTCGCCCCCGGCGAGGAAGTAGTCGGCTGTGCCGACCGACTCCGGGACGACGAGGGTTCCCCGCTCGGGGTCGTAGAGCGCGACTTCCTGCCAGAATCGGCTATCGACGACCGTCCGCGCCTTGATCCCGGTGTCCGCGAGCTCGTCGCCGAAGCGAACGACGGGCGCCTCGAGCTCCTCGGAGACGCCCTCGAAAAAGGCGGGGAGGTAAACGGGGACCCCGTGACGGTCGGCGACCACGGCGGCGTCGCGCTTGTGGCGATCGAGCGCGACGACGACGCCGCGGACCTCGCCCAGCCCCGCGAGCACGTCGTCGATCCCGGGAGCGTCGACGGGGTCGATCACCCAGACGTCGCCGTCCAGCTCGAGGGCGTGGCTGGCCCGCTGCATCTCCTCGTCGGGATGGGCGATCCAGCCGGCGCCGCCGTCGAACCGATCGATCTCGGCGAACTCACTCGCGCGCTCGTCGACCCGAAATGGCATACGCGACGGTACGCTCGCTCGGCTCATAAACCTGGACGAACCCGCCGATTCCGCCGGTTCGGTGCCGAGCGCTCGCTGCCGATCCGTACCCGACGGCGGTCTCGGTGGCGCTTGGTGCTCCGTCGGTATCGGGCGTCGGCGTTCGACGCGGCGACGCTTCTATGCCGCCGGCCGGAGTAGGGGCGACCATGCTCACCGGTCTCTCCTGGCTCGCGCTCGAGGTCAAACACCTCGAGCCCGCGCGGCGGTTCTACGCGGAGACGCTGTCGCTTCCCGTCCGCGAAGACGGCGCCGACGAGTGCGTCCTCGCCGCGGGCGAGACCGACCTCGTTCTCCGGCGACCGGAGGCGGTTCCCCGCGGCGGACTCCATACCCACTACGCCCTCTCGATCCCCGCCGACGAGTACGACGAGTGGTGGGACCGCCTGAGCGAGGAGTACGACCTCGAGGAGGCCCGATTCGGCTCCTCGCGGTCGCTGTACCTCTACGACCCCGACGGCAACTGCGTCGAACTCGGCCAGCGCGACGTCGCGGGACCGGGGATCGACGGGCTCTTCGAGGTCGTCCTCGAGGTCGAATCGCTCGAGCGCGCCCGGGAGTTCTACGAGACGCTCGGCTTCCGGACCGTCGACGTCGGCGCCGACCGCAAGCGAGTGCGGCTGAACGGACCGATGGCCCTCGAGCTCTGGGAGCCCCACCTCGGCATCGCCGACGGCCGCGGCGGCGTCCACGTCGACCTCGGCTTCGAGACCGACGATCCGGGTGCGGCCCTCGAGGCGGTCGCGAACCGCGTCGGCCGGGTCGAGCGCGACGCCGGCGACGAGGTCGTGGTTCGGGATCCGGACGGCCACTGGCTGACGTTCCGCCAGCCCGGGCCTGCAACTGAACGGTGAACTACCTTCGTGTCCGTCGCCGGTATCGTTCCACTATGACCGACGAACCCCGACGCGACGGCGGCGACGTCGTCCACCGAACCTTCGACGTCGAGGAAGCTGACCCGAACGTGAGCGTCGCCCGAACCGTCGCCGAACTCGAGGGGGTCGACACCGACGAGTTGACGCCGCTGTACGACTGCATCGACCACCTCCTCGAACACGTCTTCTCGGATCCGCCCGTCCCCGCTGCGGAAGCCGAGGTCGCGTTCTCCTACGAGGGGTACCGGATCACCGTCGCACAGGACGGACGCGCCGCCTTCAGGAAGCGAGGAAGCGGGGAGTAGCCGTCCGTCGGGGTTCGCGCCGCACTCTCGGTCGACTACAGCCGATCGGCGTCGACGTCGATCCCCGGCGGCGTGACCACCAGGAACCCGCGGAAGTGAACGAGGTTGCCGCCCGACTCCTTGACGTCGCGTGCGAAACCGGACGCCAGCTCGTTAACTTCGCCCTCGACGCAGAGGACGAGGACGTTTCCCGTCGAGACCGCCTCGAGCCACTCGTCGGCGGGCGTCGTCCCGTCGAGGACGCCCAGGACGATTTCGCCGTCGAGCTCGAACTCCTCGTCGATGCGCTCCTCGACGGTTCGCAGGTCGAGATCGAAATCGCTCATACGGGTCCCCTCGAAGCGCGGCGAGAAAAACGTTCGCTTCGGCCGTCTCGCGCGGAGCGCCCCACGCCGGTTTCGGCGAAACCGGGTCGCCCGGGTTGAACCGGGAACGATAGCGCGCCTCAATCCTGCGGGAACTCCTTTCTGAACCCCCGGAACTCGGTGCGGTGGGCTTCCTCGTCGGCGAGGATCGTCACCGCGACGTCCTCCGTGACCGGGTCGTCGGCCTCGCGGGCGGCCTCGAGCAGCGAGCGGTACGTCTCCAGGGCGTCCTCCTCAGCCTCGAGGACGCCGTCGATCACCGACTCGACGTCGGTGGTGTCCTCGGGGGGCTGCAGACTCGACTGGCCGGCCTCGAACGACTCCGATCCCGGCGGGGAGCGATCGAGCTGTTTCAGCCGGTTCCCGAGCAACCGCGCGTGCTCGAGCTCCTCGTCGACGTCGGCCTCGAGGCTCGATTTGACCTCCTCGGCGTGGACCCCGTCGAGGACGATGGCGTTGGTCAGGTAGTTCATCACGGTCTCGAGTTCGTCGGTGTACGCCTCCCGCAGGAGGCTGGTCACTTCGTCTGAGGTCATGCCCGCCGCCCTACCACGGCGGGGGGTTTAGTTCTCACACGCCCGAAACCCTCGGCAACCGGCTTCGGTTCCCCGGTGCTTTCGGGGGTAGGAGTCGCGGCCGATCCCGCCGTCGCCTCGAGCGAGCACCGGCCGCCGGTGGTCGCGACCGCGACGCGTCGCGTGCTGGACGATCGGCCGGTCGCGCCGTCCCGAAATCGCCCAGGTACTCGCAGGCGGGGACTACCTGCCGCCGCGGTTCAGCTACTACGGCGAAGTTATTGGACAATCTGTAACCGCTCGTCGCTATTTCCGACCGTTAGTGACCGACTGTTCATCGGCGAGCGCGCGCCAGCGGATCCAATTTAATTCCAGTCTAAAAAGTACGAATTTTACGAGGGAATCGACGCGTTCCGACGACGGGCCGAGCCGAGGACGGTATGATAATAGGATCTACGTTCGATATTAGGCCGTTGATGTCTTGCGGTTTTCGCCGTCGACTCGAGAACGGGTCAGGTTGTTACTTCGTGTCACCGCTGCTGCCAGCGTCAAGTTTATATACGTCGTCGATCCTCGGATCGGATACAATGTCTTCACAAGGCAACCCGACCTCTGACACCAGTCAGGGGGGTCGAGTTCTTCCAGGGCACGTTAGATTCCACTGACGAAATCGAGTCAGCACGTGTCTTCGATACGACGCTGCGGGACGGCGAACAGTCGCCCGGCACGTCGTTCTCCTACGACGACAAGCGCGAGATCGCCTCCGTCCTGGACGAGATGGGTACCCACGTCATCGAGGCCGGGTTCCCCGTCAACTCCGAGGCCGAGTTCGAGGCGGTCCGGGATATCGCGTCCTCGACGTCGACGACGACCTGCGGGCTGGCCCGCGTCGTCGACGACGACATCGACGCCGCACTGGATTCCGGTGTCGAGATGGTGCACACGTTCGTCAGCACCAGCGACGTCCAGATCGAGGATTCGATGCACGCGACCCGGGAGGACGTAGTACAGCGCGCCGTCGAGTCGGTCGAGCGGATCACGGAGGCGGGGGCGACCTGCATGTTCTCGCCGATGGACGCGACCCGGACGGACGAGGCGTTCCTGATCGAGGTCATCGAGGCGGTCTCCGAGGCGGGAACCGACTGGATCAACATCCCGGACACCTGCGGCGTCGCCACGCCGAACCGGTTCCGGGCGATGATCGAGAAGGTCTGTGCCCACACCGACGCGCGGGTCGACGTCCACACCCACGACGACTTCGGGCTGGCGACCGCCAACGCCCTGTCGGGGATCGAGGCGGGCGCCGACCAGGCGCAGGTCTCGGTCAACTCGATCGGCGAGCGGGCCGGCAACGCCGCCTACGAGGAGTTCGTGATGGCCGTCGAGTCGGTCTACCAGTGCGACACGGGGATCGACACGACCCGCATCGTGGAACTGTCCGAGATCGTCGAGGAGAAGAGCTCGATCGAGACGCCGGGGAACAAACCCGTCGTCGGCGACAACGCCTTCTCCCACGAGAGCGGGATCCACGCCGCGGGCGTCATCGAGAACTCCGACACCTTCGAACCCGGCGTGATGACCCCCGAGATGGTCGGCGCGACGCGTCGGCTGGTCATGGGGAAACACACCGGGACCCACTCGGTCCGCGAGCGCTTAGAGGAGCGCGGGTACGAGCCCACCGACGACGAGGTGCGGACGGTAACGCGCCGCGTCAAGGACTACGGCGCCGAGAAGCGCCGCATCACGGTCGACGACCTGGAGCGGTTCGCCGAGGAAGCCGGCGTCGAACGCCGGCAGGAGCGAGAGGAGGTGCAGATCTGAGGGATGGCCCCCTCGTTCGCTACCGGCCGGGAGCCCCGGCTATCGCGACGGCGTTCCCGCCAGCGTTGCCCGGGACGAAACTATTATGATCGTTCCCGCACCTACGAGTCGAGTGATGACGGATCGCGCTCGAGCATCGGTTCGCACTCGCGATACCGACGGCAGCGCGCTCGCTCGCATTCGTATTGTAGGGGCCCACTAGCCCCTCACCAACTCCCTCCTCGATCCCGGCCCGTATCCGTCGCACCGACCGCCGAGCGACCAGCAACTTACCAGATGACACCAGCAAGCGCACCGGACCGCCGAGAGGCGACAGGAGGTAATCGATGAGCGAACGCGCACCACCGGTTACCGCGACCGAGGAACAGCACGACGACCAAGAGACACGGGAGGAACCGCCGGAGTCGGCTCCGACTGAGGACGTCACCGACGACGCGACGACTGACGCCGAACCGACCCCGGTCACGACCGGCGCCGAGTCCGTCGTCCGCGCGCTCGAGAACGCGGGCGTCAAACACGCCTTCGGCGTGCAAGGCGGCGCGATCATGCCCGTCTACGACGCGCTGTACGACTCCGAGATCCACCACGTGACGATGGCCCACGAGCAAGGGGCGTCCCACGCGGCCGACGCCTATGGCATCGTCTCCGGGGAGCCGGGCATCTGCCTGGCGACCTCGGGGCCGGGGGCGACGAACCTCGTCACCGGGCTGGCCGACGCCGACATGGACTCGGATCCCGTCGTCGCGCTGACCGGGCAAGTTCCCACGGAGTTCGTCGGCAACGACGCCTTCCAGGAGACCGACACCACGGGCGTCACGATGCCGGTCACGAAGACCAACACGTTCTCGAGCGAGCCCGACCGCGTCGGCACGGACGTCAGCGAGGCGTTCGCGCTCGCCAGCGAGGGCCGGCCCGGGCCGACGCTCGTCGATCTGCCCAAGGACGTCACCAACGCCGAGACCGACCGCGAACCCGACGAGCCGCGAACGCCCGACACCTACGAGGTCCAGCAGCGAGCCGACCCCGAGTTCGTCGACGCCGCGGCCGAGCGCGTCGAGGGTTCACAGCGTCCCGTCATGCTGCTCGGCGGCGGCGTCATCAAGGCCGAGGCCAGCGAGGTCTGTCGCGAGTTCGCCATCGAACACGAGATTCCGGTCGTCACGACGATGCCCGGGATCGGCGCGTTCCCCGAGGACCACGAGCTCTCGATGGAGATGGCCGGCATGCACGGCACCGGGTACGCCAACATGGCGGTCACCCACTGCGACACGATGATCGCCGTCGGCACCCGGTTCGACGACCGGCTCACCGGCGGCATCGAGACGTTCGCGCCCGACGCGGAGATCATCCACGTCGATATCGACCCCGCCGAGATCAGCAAGAACATCCACGCGGACTACCCGCTGGTCGGCGACGCCGACACCGTCGTCTCCCAGCTCGCCGACGCCGTCGAGGAGTCGCCACAGGCGACGAAATGGCGCGCCCAGTGCCAGCAGTGGAAATCCGACTACTCGATGGCCTACGAGGCGCCCGAGGACGAGCCAGTCAAACCGCAGTTCGTCGTCGAGGCCTTAGACGAGGCCACCAGCGACCGCGCGGTCGTCACCACCGGCGTCGGCCAACACCAGATGTGGGCCTGCCAGTACTGGACCTACACCGAGCCCCGCACGTGGGTCTCGAGCCACGGCCTGGGCGCGATGGGGTACGGCCTGCCGGCGGCGATCGGCGCCCGCTTTGCGGCCGACGACGACCAGGAGGTCGTCTGCATCGACGGCGACGGCTCGTTCCTGATGACCTTACAGGGACTGTCGGTCGCCGTCCGCGAGAACCTGGATATCACGGTCGCCGTCCTCAACAACGAGTACATCGGGATGGTCCGCCAGTGGCAGGACGCCTTCTTCGACGGGCGCCACTCCGCCTCCGATTACGGCTGGATGCCCGAGTTCGACACGCTCGCCGAGGCCTTCGGCGCGGAAGGGTTCCGGATCGACGACTACGACGAGGTCGCCGACACCATCGACGCCGCGCTCGCCTACGACGGCCCCTCCGTGATCGACGTCCACATCGATCCGCAGGCGAACGTCTACCCGATGGTTCCCAGCGGCGGCGACAACGGTCAGTTCGCGCTGACGGAGGACCAGCTATGACACGAGAGCAGGGCCTCGACGGCCCCTCTCCCGACGAGCGACCGACCCCCGCGGGTCGGCGCAACAAACAGGGGATCCGCATCGACCCGGAGGTCGAGGCGCGACACGAGCCCCGACGGACCGTCATCTCGGCGCTGGTCGAACACGAACCCGGCGTGCTCGCCGAGGTCTCGGGACTGTTCTCGAGACGCCAGTTCAACATCGAGAGCCTGACCGTCGGACCGACCGACGAGGACGGGCGCGCCCGGATCACGCTCGTCGTCGAGGAGCCCGATCCCGGGATCGACCAGATCAAAAAGCAGCTGCGGAAGCTGTTGCCGGCGATCGCGGTCCGGGAGCTCGAGCCAGACGCGATGCGTCGCGAGCTCGCGCTCGTGAAGGTCAACGCCGAACGGCCCGACCAGGTCGCCGCCGTCGCGGACATGTACGACGCCAAGACCGTCGACTCGAGTCCCGAGACGGCCACCTTCGAGATCACGGGCGCCCGCCAGAAGATCGAGGCCGCGATCGAGACGTTCTCCCAGTTCGGCATCCGCGAGATTGCCCGAACCGGGACGACGGCGCTGGCCCGCGGTACCGACGACACCGCGGCGCCGACCCCGCCAGAATCGTCCGCCAGCGAGGCGAACCAGCAGTACACCCAACCAGCAGACGATGACTGACGACGAATTCACCACCGAGATCTACTACGAATCGGACGCAGACCAATCGCAGCTCGACGACGTAACGGTCGCCGTGCGGGGCCAGGGAAGCCGGGGCCACGCTCACGCGCTGACCCCCCACGACAGGGGCGCCGACGGGGTCGCCGGCCCCCGCGAGGACCCCCCCCCGCGTTCGGCCGCCGAAGCCGACGGACTCGAGGTCACGACGCCCGTCGAGGCGGCCGCACAGGCCGATATCGTCTCGATGCTCGTCCCGGACACGGTCCAGCCCCACGTCTACGAGCAGATCGAGGACGAACTCGAGGCCGGCGACACGCTGCAGTTCGCCCACGGCTTCAACATCCACTACAACCAGATCCAGCCCGCCGAGGACGTCGACGTGACGATGATCGCGCCCAAGACGCCCGGCCACCTGCTCCGGCGCAACTACGAGAACGGCGAGGGCACCCCCGGGCTGCTGGCGGTCTACCAGGACGCGACCGGCGACGCCAAGGCCGAGGCGCTCGCCTACGCCCAGGCGATCGGCTGTACGCGGGCCGGCGTCGTCGAGACGACGTTCCGCGAGGAGACCGAGACCGACCTCTTCGGCGAGCAGGCCGTCCTCTGTGGCGGCATCGCCGAGCTGATCAAGGTCGGCTACGAGACGCTGGTCGACGCGGGCTACAGCCCGGAGATGGCCTACTTCGAGTGTCTCAACGAGATGAAGCTCATCGTCGACCTGATGTACGAGGACGGACTCGGCGCGATGTGGGACTCGGTGTCCGACACCGCCGAGTACGGCGGCCTCACCCGCGGCGAGCGGGTCATCGACGACCAGGCCCGACAGAACATGGAGGAGGTTCTCGAGGAGGTCCAGAACGGCGAGTTCGCGACCGAGTGGGTCGCCGAGAACCAGGCCAACCGGCCCGTCTACACGCAGCTCAACCAGGCCGAGAAGGACCACGAGATCGAGGAAGTCGGCGAGCGCCTCCGCGCGCTGTTCGCCTGGCAGGAAGAACAGGAATCGGAAACCGAGGACGAGCGAGAGAAAGTGCAAGCGGATTAGCATGAACCGAACGAACGACACGAACGCGGACGACGACTCGATGCGCGCGGTCAACCACACCAACCCCTACACGGGCGAGACGGCCGGCCGGCTGTTCAGCCGCGGCCCGACGGTCGTGGCCGACGGCGGTCGACGAAACGGCGACGACGAGAACCCCGCCGCGACGGATCCGCGGTCGGAGTCCGACCGCACGATGAAGCGAGTCGACCACACGCCGCCACAGGGCACCGACGACGCCAACGACGTCTTCGAGCGGGGCAACGAACACGACCGCGACCGAGGAGCAACCGACGTATGAGTGAGGGGACGCTGTACGACAAGGTCTGGGACCACCACAAGGTGACGACGCTGCCGACCGGGCAGGACCAGCTGTTCGTCGGCCTCCACCTCATCCACGAGGTCACCAGCCCGCAGGCGTTCGGGATGTTGCGGGAACGGGACCTCGAGGTCGCCTACCCCGAACTCACCCACGCGACGGTCGATCACATCGTCCCGACGGCCGACCAGTCCCGCCCCTACGAGGAGGACGCGGCCGAGGAGATGATGAGCGAACTCGAGCGCAACGTCCGCGAGGCGGGGATCGACTTCTCCGACCCGAACAGCGGCGATCAGGGGATCGTCCACGTCGTCGGCCCGGAGCAGGGCCTGACCCAGCCCGGGAAGACGATCGTCTGTGGCGACTCCCACACCTCGACCCACGGCGCCTTCGGCGCGCTCGCCTTTGGCATCGGTACCAGCCAGATCCGGGACGTGCTCGCGACGGGTACCCTCGCGTTCGAGAAGCAGAAGGTTCGCAAGATCGAGGTCGACGGCGAACTCGGCGACGGCGTCGAGGCCAAGGACGTCATCCTCGAGATCATCCGTCGACTCGGAACCGAAGGCGGCGTCGGCTACGTCTACGAGTACGCCGGCTCCGCCATCGAGTCGCTGGGGATGGAAGGTCGGATGTCGATCTGTAACATGTCGATCGAAGGTGGCGCCCGCGCGGGCTACGTTAACCCCGACGAGACCACCTACGAGTGGCTCGAGGGGACGGACTACTTCCAGGACAACCCCGAGAAGTTCGAGGAGCTCAAGCCGTACTGGGAGTCGATTCGGTCGGACGAGACGGCAGAGTACGACGACGTCGTCCGCATCGACGCCGACGAGCTCGAACCGGTCGTCACCTGGGGGACGACCCCGGGCCAGGGGATCGGCATTACCGATCCGATCCCGGAACCCGAGGCGTTGCCCGCGGACAAGCAAGACACCGCACGGCGCGCCCAGGAACACATGCGCGTCGAGCCCGGCGAGACGATGGAGGGTTACGACATCGACGTCGCCTTCCTCGGCTCGTGTACCAACGCCCGGCTGCCCGACCTGCGCCGCGCGGCCCGGATCGTCGAGGGTCGAGAGGTCCACGACGACGTCCGCGCGCTCGTCGTCCCCGGCAGCCAGCGCGTTCAGGAGGCCGCCGAGGAGGAAGGGCTCAAAGATGTCTTCGAGGAGGCCGGCTTCGAGTGGCGAAACGCCGGCTGCTCGATGTGTCTGGGTATGAACGAGGACCAGCTCGAGGGTGACGAGGCCTGTGCCTCCTCCTCGAACCGGAACTTCGTCGGTCGCCAGGGCAGCAAGGACGGACGGACCGTCCTGATGAACCCGCGGATGGTCGCTGCGGCGGCGATCACCGGGGAAGTTTCCGACGTGCGCGATCTGAAGGAGGTGACGCTGGCATGAGTGACGACGTAGAGATCCCCGAGGTCGACTCCGTCTCGGGCTCCGGCGTTCCGATCCGGGGCAACGACATCGACACCGACCAGATCATCCCGGCGCGCTTTATGAAGGTCGTCACCTTCGACGGGCTGGGCGAGTTCGCCTTCTTCGATCTGCGGTTCGACGAGAACGACGATCCCAAGGACCACCCGTTCAACGAGGAGCGGTTCCAGGACTCCTCGGTGATGGTGGTCAACTCGAACTTCGGCTGTGGCTCCTCGCGCGAGCACGCTCCCCAGGCGCTGATGCGCTGGGGGATCGACGCGATCATCGGCGAGAGCTTCGCGGAGATCTTCGCGGGCAACTGCCTCGCGCTCGGCATTCCGACCGTCACGGCCGACGCCGAGACGATCGAGGAACTCCAGGACTGGGTCGACGAGAACCCCGACGGCGACCTCGAGATCGACGTCGAGGCCGAGACGGTCACCTACGGTTCGGAGACGATCGACGTCACCGTCGACGACGCCCAGCGGAAGGCATTGGTTGAGGGCGTCTGGGACACGACGGCGCTGATGAAGTCCAACGCGGGCGCGGTCCGGGACACCGCCCGCGAACTGCCCTACGTCGAGGCCGAAGCGATTCCCGAAGCCGAGTAGCTCGCGTTCGACTTCGCGGTCGGCCCTCGCAGTTTTATTTCTTTTTCTATCAGATGAAAATTCTGCCCTATCATATTTAGTATATTGAATATATATATATATATATATATATATATATATATATATATGCTACAGTAATGCCTCGGGACTCGGTAGCCGACCGTTTCGCGGACCGCGCGGTAGCCGGGGCGCTCGCGCTCGTACTGGTTCTCGGCTTGCTTTCGGGCGCAGCCGTCGGCGCGCCCGGCGATCCGGGCGGATCGGCCGTCGGGGACGGCGGGCAGACGGCCGCGCCGATCGATCCGGCGCTCGAAAGCAAGCCGAGGGCAACGTCATCGTCCTCGTCCGCCTCGAATCGCCGCCGCTCGACGCGGACGACGACCTCGATGCCCGGAAGGCCCGGGTCGAGGCGAGCCACGAACGGTTCGCGCGGTCGGTCGGCGCGAGCGACGCCGTTACCGTCGAGCGGGAGTTCTGGCTCGTCGCCGCGGCGGTCGCGACGGTCGATACGGATCGGATCGATCTCGAGGCGATCGCCGGCGCCGACGGCGTCGTCGCGGTCGACGCCGACGAGACGGTCTCCGCGGCGACCGATCGGGAGGCGAGCGGCGCCGACGCCGGGACCACGACCGCGCCCGACGGCCCGTCGACCGGGCTCGAGCAGATGGACGTTCCCGAGGCCTGGGAGACCTACGGGACGAGGGGCGAGGGCGCGTCGGTCGCCGTCCTCGACTCGGGCGTCGACGGCGACCACCCGGACCTCGAGGTCGACGAGTGGAAGGACTTCGGCGCCGATCCCTCGTCCGAGCCGATCGCGTACGACGACCACGGGACCCACGTGTCGGGACTCGTCGCCGGGGGCAACGAGAGCGGGGCCGCGATCGGCGTCGCTCCCGGCGCCGACCTCTACCACGGCGCCGTCATGACCGACTGCAGCGACGGCGACTGCGTCGGCTACGAGCGCGACATCATCGCGGGACTCGAGTGGGCCGTCGAGAGCGGCGCGGACGTCGTCGTGTTGAGCCTGGGCGTCGACGGGTACGACACCGGGCTGCTCGATGCGATCCGGAACGCCAACGTCGCCGGGACGCCGGTCGTCAGCTCGATCGGGAACCAGGGCGCCGAAACGTCGACGTCGCCGGGCAACCTCCACGATACGACCAGCGTCGGCGCGGTCGGTCGATCGGGTACCGTCCCCGAGTTCTCGAGCAGCGAGGTGATCGAAACCGACGCGACGTGGGGCGAGACGGCGCCCGAGCGCTGGCCCGGCTCGTACGCGGTCCCGACCCTCGTCGCGCCCGGCGTCGACGTCACGAGCACGGCTCCCGGGGGCGGCTACGAGGTCAAAAGCGGCACCAGCATGGCCGCACCCGCCGCCGCCGGCGCGATGGCACTCGTCCAGTCGGCGACCGACCGACCCCTCGACGCCGCGGAGCTCGAGGCCGCGCTGACCGAGACCGCGGTTGACGCCGACGGCGAGCGCGGCGGCAACGGGATCGTCGACGTGCCGGCGGCGATCGAGCGGGCCGGCACGCACGCAACTCTCGAGGGAACCGTCGTCGACGACGTCATCGGCGAACCGCTCGAGGACACCACCGTGACGGCCACTGCCGGCGACGACGGCCACGAGACGACGACCGACGACGACGGCCGGTTCGAGTTCGAGGGACTCGAAGCGAACCGCGAGTACGAACTCGTTGCCGAGCGCTCGGGCTACGAACCGTCGTCCGCGACGGCGTCGGCGCCGACCGACGGCTCGGCCGCGGTCGATCTCTCTCTCGCCGGCAGCGGAACGATCGACGTCGCGCTTGAGGACGGGCGGATCGGGACGGCGATCGACGGCGGAACGGTCGCCGCGACGGGACCGACCGGTTCGTACCCGGGCGAGCGAACCGCCGACGGGTACCGGATCGACGGGGTCCCCGTCGGCAACGAGTACGTGCTCGAGGCCGACGCCCCGGGCTACGTCGGACGCGAGCGGACGGTCGTCGTCTCGGATTCGGAACCACGAGCGGAGTTGTTCGAACTGGTGGGCGATTCGCCCCTCGAGGTCGTCGTGGAGGCCGAGGACGGAACCCCGGTCGAGAACGCTACCGTCGTCGTCGAATCGCCGTCCGGAGCGACGATCGAGCTGCCGGAGCGAACGGCCGCGGACGGGACCGTCGCGACGACGGTCGCCGGAGCCGGCGACCGCTACACGGTTGCGGTGTCCGGGCCCGGATTCGACCGCGTCGTCGTGGAGACCGGGCCGATCGAGGGAGAAACGGTCGAAACGCTGGTCGTCTCGTCCTCGGAGAGCGGCTCGAGGGCGCCGAACCCGGCCGTCCTCGCCGCGATCGGCGCGCTCGTCGCGGTCGGCGTCGCGCGGCTGGCGCGGTCCTGAGCCGCTCCGCGGCGGGCAGATCTCGTGGTATTCGATACCCTCTTTTTCCCCGGCGCGCGAGAGTCCGTCATGACTCACGAGATCGCCGTCGTGCCCGGTGACGGAATCGGGCGGGAGGTCACGCCTGCAGCGATCGACGTACTGAACGCCCTCGAGATCGACTTCGAATTCGTCGAAGCCGAGGCCGGCGACGCGGTCGCCGAGGAGACCGGAGCGCCACTCCCCGAGGAGACCTACGACCTCGCGGCCTCGGCGGACGCGACGCTGTTCGGCGCGGCCGGCGAGACCGCCGCCGACGTCATCCTGCCGCTCCGGGAGGCCGTCGGCTCGTTCGTCAACGTCCGTCCCGCGAGGGCGTATCCCGGCGTCGACGCCGTCCGTCCGGAGACGGACCTGGTCTTCCTCCGTGAGAACACCGAGGGCGTCTACGCGGGCCACGAGGATCGACTCACCGACGACGTCGCGACCCTCACCCGCGTGACGACGGAGACGGCCTCCCGACGGCTCGCGGAGTTCGCCTGCGAGTACGCCCGGGACGGCGACCACGACGGCTTCACGATCGCTCACAAGGCCAACGTGATGCGCGAGACCGACGGCCTCTTCCGCGAGACGGTCGCCGACGTCGCCGCCGACGAAGGCGTCGCGACCGACGAAGTGTTGATGGACGCGTTCGCGACGGAGATCTGTCTCGATCCCGAACAGTTCGACGTCGTCGTCTGCCCGAACCTCGCGGGCGATGTCCTCTCGGACCTCGCCGCGGGACTGGTCGGCGGACTCGGCCTGCTCCCCTCCGCGAACGTCGGCCCCGACCGGGCGCTGTTCGAGCCCGTCCACGGCACCGCACCCGACATCGCCGGCGAGGGCGTCGCGAACCCGGCCGCGGCGATCCTCTCGGCCGCGATGATGCTCGAGTACCTCGAGTACGACGAGGCGGCGGCCGCGGTCCGAACGGCCGTCGAAGCGACGCTCGAGGACGGCCCGCGAACTGCGGATCTCGGGGGCGACGCGAAAACGGAGGACGTGACGAACGCGATCATCGAGCGGCTGTAGCGCGGAACCCTTTTCTTCCGGGGGTAGAACACGCGTCCGCCCGACGATCCGACGAGCGGATCAGGACGAGTCGGCGCTGAGCGTCCAGTCGCCGTTGGCCTCGACGTTGATCCAGACCGTTCCGCCGGCGGCGTAGGATCGGGAGTTGTCGAACGACCCGGTCTTGTTGACGATCTGCTCCCGGCTGCCGTCGGCGCCGTAGCCGTCGACGATGAACGTGCCGTCACCGTCGTGAGTCGGCGAGAGGGAGACGCCGCCCTCGGTCCAGAGCGGGCCCACGTACCCCGAGCCGCTGCCGGAGCGTTCGACCGGAAGCTCCTCGAGGTCGTCGGCGTGTACCGCCGGCTGGGAGACTTCGATCGACCAGGAGCCGTCGGCCTCGACGGCGAACTCCGCGGTGCCGCCGCCGACGGTCGCGACCGATTCGCCAGTCGTCGATCCGGATGCCGCCGTCAGAACGTCGCCGTCGAGCTCGACGACGAAGTCGCCGTTGCCCTCGTGGGAGAACTCCGCGACGACGAGTCCCTCGTCGAGTTCGACGGTCTCGATCCCGGAGCCGTCGCCGTCGAGCTCGTGAGACTGGCCCGCCTCGAAGATGGACCCTTCGGGTCGCTCGGCGCCCCCGTCGGTCCCGCCGTCGGCGCCCTCTCCGCCGTAGGAGCCGTCGACGAGGTCCGAGGGCGTGATGACGTCGAGCCCCCGGTTCTCGAGGTGGTTGAGCAGGTGCTCGAACTCGTCGAGGGTCATCTCGTCACCCTCGGGCTCGTCCGTGTCCACGATCTCCTGCATTCGCAGGACTGTGAGCTGGTTGTACTGGTCGGCGAGGTTGACGTGGCGTCGGACGCCGCTGTGGAGCGAGGGCCCCCAGACGTGTGAAAGCATGTGCTGTGCGGTCGGGGGCATGATGTTCGGACACGAGCCGAACAGGTACGCGGTGTCGTAGACGTCCCTGACGACCTCGTGGGTCGTCTGGTCCATCCGATCGTCAGGGACCACCAGGTGGCGCGCGCCGTTCTCGAAACCGCGCTCCTCGAGCGTCGCCTTGGCATTCTCGAGGACCGTGCGCTGTCGGTCCTTCGGCATGTCCGACAGCGGCATCGTCACACCCGGGTTCGAACAGATGTCCCACCCGCGGTCGCGAAGCTCCTGTAGCTGGGTGACGTCCATCCTGCCCTCGGCGCCGATCGCCTGGGGGTTGATCGGAACGGCCGCGGCCCAGCCGCGTTCCTCGAGCATGTTCGCGGCGATATCGTACTGGGAGTCGTATCCCCCCTGAAGGAGGAGGATGGCCTTCCCGTTGTCGACGGAGTCGGTCTTGCGGAGGTCGTCGACGACCAGCTTGATCGGCCGCCCGTCGTTGGTCGCGAGGATGTTGATCGCGGTGACGTTCGACAGGTCCGGCTCGTCGGCCGGTTTGTGCTCGTATCCGCAGTCGAGCCGGAGCCAACCGGTGTACTCGTCGGGCAGGAGCCGGACGGTCGTGAGTCGGCTCTGCCGTCCCGGCGCGATGAACTCGACGACGATCCGGTTCGCGCCCTCGGGTTTCGCCGCGAACGAGACGTCGCCGTCGGTGAGATCGATCCCGTCCGAGAAGTAGACGGTCAGTCCCGCCGACTCGCCGCTCTCGTCCTCGACGACGGCGGCCTGGGACCCCCGTCGCGCCTCGTCGGCCGACATCGAGAGCTCCCCGGTACGCCGCGTCGGTTCCTCCTCGAAGTCCGCCAGCAGCTCTCCTTCGTCGATCGCCGGCCACAGCGTCTCTCCTCCGCTGTTCCCACCGTCGTCGGAGTCGTTGCCGTTTCCGGAGTCGCCACCGTTCCCCCCGTTGGAGTCGTTGCCGTTTCCGGAGTCGCCGCTCTCCTCCTCGGAGAGGAAGTCCGTACAGCCGGCGAGGGTCGCCGACGATGCACCGACGGCGGCCAGCAGCCGTCGCCTCGACGATCCGTATCCTGCGTTGTTGCCGTTATCCATGTGTGATCTGAACTTTCCGTACCTGTATACTTGTTAATAGAGGTACTAAATACTCTTCCCGAAATGACTGTGTCCGGAATCGATCTGTATCCGGGTCTTATCCGATCGCTAATCTCCGCCCCCGCTAGCGGTTTCCTACGCGACGTCGAGGGCGTCCTCCTCGGCTCCGGCGAGTTCGACGAGCGCGTCGGCCTCGAGGAGGTGACACTCGCCGGGGACGACCAGCAGGTGCAGCGGGTCGCCGAACGACCGCTCTGCGAGCTCGCGCATCCGTCCCGCCGCGACGAGCGGGTCCGGGCTGCCGGCTCGCGCGACGACGACGCCGACGAGTTCGGGGTAGACGTCGGCCAGGAGTTCGGCGCCGGTGTCCGCAGTCATGTACTCGCCGCGCTCGGCCTTAATATCCAGATAAACGACGGTGTGGAGGCCGTCGGCGCGGTTCGCGTCGATCGTCTCGGTGACGCTCGCCGGCAACCCGTCCGCGCCGTGGGCGTACGGAAACGGGAGCGTCGTCGCCTTTCCGAACCGGTAGTTCTGCAGTCCCGTCAGCGAGCTGGCGGCCGTCTGGGCGGTTACGCCGTGGATCACCCGCGTCCCGATCCCCCGGTCGTGAGCCCGCAACCGGAGGTCGACGTGGGTCGTCGAGATCATCGTGTCGCCCGCGGTCAGGAAGGCGACGTCCTCGCTCTCGGCCGCGGCGAGCATGTCCTCGGGTTCCTGCTCGACGCCCGCCCGATCGCGGACCTCGATCGAGACGTCGTGTGCGTCCTCGAGTTCTTCGACGGTCGTTCCGAGCAGCTCGCTGGTGTAGAACTCGGCATAGGCCTGGTCGGCCTGTCGCAGCGCCTCGCTGCCCTCGACGGTGATCGACCGCTCGTCGTAGAGCCCGAGCCCGATGAAGGTGAGCATGGCCGTCGGTAGCGCGAGCGGCCGCTATAACCTTTCGAGTCCGCGGGGAAGCGTCAGCGTTAGGAGCCGCGGTCGGCGAGTGGTGGTATGGAGGTGCCGTGTGTCCGCGTCGAGCGCGAGGAGGGGGAGCGAACACGAGCGACCCTCGCCGAGGCGGACCTGATCGACGACGACTACGAAATATCCGTCGCGGACGGCTGGCTCTACGTTCCGGTGACCGATCCCGACGCGGTCCCCGACGAGTACGAGACGGTCGAGCGAGCCGTCGACGAGCGCCGAACGCAGACGACTCCCGCCGATCTACTGTCGTTCGAACCGTCCTACGAACGCCTCGGGCGAGCCGCCCTGCTCGACGAGGACGATCCGGATCGCGCGCGGGCGATCGCCGAGGCGATCCTCGAGTCGGACCTCCCCGTCGAAACGGTCCTGAACAAGGCATCGAAGGTCAAAGGCGAGACGCGGGTTCGGGACTGGGAGCTGCTCGCGGGCGAGGGCACCGAAGTCGTCCACCGCGAGTACGGCTGCGAGTTCGCGCTGGATCTCGCCGAGGTGTACTTCTCGCCCCGGCTGGCGACCGAACGCCACCGGGTCGCCGAGCAAGTTGGTAGCGAGGCACAACGCGCTTCGGAACGCGCGAGCGGGCAGAGCCCGCGAGCGTCGTCGGAGCGAGCGTTCGACATGTTCGCCGGCGTCGGCCCGTTCGTGATCCCGTTCGCGAAACGCGGCGCCGACTGCGTCGGCGTCGACGTCAACGAGACCGCGATCGACTACCTCCGGGAGAACGCCCACCGAAACGGCGTCGAGGACCGCGTCACGGCGATCTGCGACGATGTCCGCGAGGTCGCCCCCGACTACGAGAACTGGGCCGACAGGATCGTAATGAACCTGCCCCACAGCGCCGACGCCTTTCTCGAGTCGGCGGTCACGGCCGCGGGCGACGACTGCACGCTGCACTACTACGACATCCAGCACGAGGACGACCCGTTCGGCCCCGGCGAGCGCGCGATCCGCGAGGCCGCTGAGCCCGAGTACGAGGTGACCGTCGAGACCCGACACACGGTCAGGTCGTACGCCCCCCACGAACTGAACGTCTGTCTGGACGTTCGCCTCGAGCGATAGCGGCGCTCGAGCGGGCGCGTTCGCGCTGATCGCGCTCGGACCTGCCGAACCACTCCACCGAAAGGTATCATTCACTAGAGAATGACCGAATAGGGATACGAATCCCGTCACGCTACATCGAACCCCGACACGTTACCCGTCGCGCCCGATTCGGAAACGCGGCGTGTACCCCGGTAGCGACCCCTCTAGTTCCCGTCGACGGAAGCCAGCACTGACTCTCGAGGCAGCCGTGCCGAACGTTCCGTTCGAAAGCCAGAACGGGTACAGTATCTGACCCTCTTCCGCGATTACGTGCCGGTATTTCACTTCTACGCTGTATTATCCGTCAAACCCGCTCTTTCAATATCACAATGTCTTCGCACGAGACGTCCTCTCGATACAGGTAATATATCCATCACTATTGCAGAATTGACAGTGTTCGGATGAGTTTCTTCGAGCGATAACGGGACGATACCGACGGCCTCGAGATCCCGACTTCGTCTCGAGCGAGTCGGGTCGTCGGTGCGGGGTCAGTCCTCGAGCGGCGATTCGGTGGCGCGGACGCTGTCGACGATGACGTCGCCCTCGGGTCGGGACGCGAGCCAGTACAGCTTGTAGGCGTCGACGGAGCGCTCGAAACGCACGTCCGGCGTGGAGCTAACGGCGACCTTTCGGAGTGTCCAGTTGAACACGGCGTCCTCGGCCTTCTCGCGGGACTGGTCGTCGGAGAGCTCCGACGGGATGACGAGAACGTCGTCGACCGTTCGGTCCGTCGTTTCCGGAACCGTATCCGCACGAACCGCGAGTCGGCGGGAGCGGTCGACGCTGACGACGTACTCGATTTCGCGATCCGCGATCAGCGGTCGGTCGACGGTGGCGACCGCGTCGTAGATCCGATACGGGTACGCGACGGCGCCGACGCGACCGATCGAGTCGACGTCGCCGCGGGCCACCGTCGGGCTGATCACGGGCAGGTCCGCGCGCTCGCGGCGACCGCAGTCGCTCTCGAGGGACGCGGGCGCAGCCTGCCGTCCGGGGCGGTGCGCGTCGGTCATCTACTCGTCGCCCTCCTCCCAGTAGCCGCTGGCGGCGACGTGTGCGCGAACGTTGTCGGTCTCCGTGACCGCTTTCGGGTCTACGTCGCGGCCGCCGTCGGTGACGTACTCCGGGGCCCCCGTCGGGGTATCGCCGCTCGAGATCGCCGAGAGCGGTTTGTCGAACACGTCGAAGTGGTCGTCGACGCCTTCCGGCGGGCGCGTGGCCAGGGAGACGGCGATCAGCGTCGTCGTCGAGAGCACAAACGCCGGGAACAGACCGTACACCCCGACGAGACCGGAGAGAAACGGCGACCCCTCGACCGCTCCCGAGAGCCCGACCGCGTCGACGACGGTCGACAGCTGGGTCCACAGGATCATCGTCGCCGTGCCGACGATCATGCTCGCGACGGCGCCCTCGGCGGTGGTGCGTTTCCACCACAGCGCGGCGATAAGCGTCGGACCGATGGCCGCTCCGAGACCGCCCCAGGCGTAGTCGAGAACGAGCGTGTAGATCGGCGTGTTTCTCGCCAGGTACGCGAAGGCGATGCTCGCCGAGCCGAGCCCGAGCGTCACGAACTGGGAGTACCGAACGAGTTTCGCCTGGCTCGCGTTCGGATTGACGTACCCGTGGTAGACGTCCTCGACGATGGCGCTGGTCGCGACCAGCAGCTGGGAGTCCGCGCTGGACATCATCGCGGCGAGGGCCGCCGCCAGGATGATCCCTGCGACGGCGCCCGGGAAGAACTCGAGCGTGAGCATCGGCATGACGTTGTTCGGATCGTCGATACCGCCCTGACCGAAGGCGACCAGCGCGTACAGTCCGACGAACCCGGCGCCGATGTAGGCGACGAACATGAACAGCTGGGCGATCAGCGCCGCGAGGCGGATGTTCTTCACTTCGTCGATCCCCATGAACCGGACCATCACGTGCGGGTTTCCGGGGATACCGAGCCCGATGGCGGCGTAGCTGATGATGCCGAAGATCGCGGCCCAGCCGGTCATGCCGGCCGTGACGCTCGCGTACGAACTCCCCGCGGCCGCGAGCTCGTCGAAGGGAAGCCCGTAGTTGGCGTACGCGATCACCGGCAGGAGCACGAACGCGAGCAGGATGATCGCGCCCTGGAAGTAGTCGGACCACGCGACGGCGAAGTAGCCGCCGAGGATCGTGTAGCCGACGACGATGACTCCGCCCGCGAGGATCCCGACCAGCGTCTCGACGCCGGTGAGGACCTCCAGCAGCGTCCCCGCGGCGACGATCTGGGCCCCCACGTAGCCGCCCTCGAAGATCATCAGGACGAACGCGGAGACCCCCTTGACGCGTCCGGTGTCGTCCTGCAGGCGCGTCTCGAAGAAGGTCGGCAGCGTGACCGCTTTGACGATCTCCGTGTACTTCCGGAGGCGTTTCGCGAGCCCGGCCCACGCGAACAGATCGGCGGGAATCATCCCGAGACCGTTGTAGAAGGCCATCACGCCCGTTCCGAACGCGTCGCTAGGGACGCCGAGCGTGAGCCAGCCGCTCATCTCCGATGCTCGCTCGGAGAATCCCGTGACGACGGGACCGATGCTTCGCCCGCCGATGACGTAGTCGTCGACGGAGTCCATGAGTCGCGAGGAGTAGAGTCCGATACCGAGGAGAACGAGGAGGTACGTCGCGAACGCCCCGAGGACCCAGACCCCGGCCGAGCCGGCGATTCCGTTACCGGCCATGCTCCGCCTCCTCGTAGCGCCGACGGAGTCGCTTCTCCCGTCGTCCCTCCCACACGTAGTACACGCCAAGCATCACTAGATACACCGCGAACGGTCCGAACAACCAGACCAGGTTGACGGAACTGCTCTCGAGCATTACCGTCGTGTGATCACTATCCTTGTATAAGGATACCGGATCACTCTCTTTTGGCGGAGAACGCGACGAGACGATCGTTCTGGAGAAAACCGACGCGCTGTCGACCGAACTGTTATCGAGTTACTTACAATCATATGTTTGTAATTATTCATAACTCTATCCGCGTAGCTCGAGCCATCGAGAGACCGAATTCTGTCGCTACTCCGTCCGACGGGATCGGTTCGAACTTCAACCTATCATGTCCTATCTCTATATTGAAAGAATATACTTTATCAGCTACTGGTACCGTCCACTACAGAGGCGAATACCGTCCTAGCGTCTCCACATACGGGATAACGCGTCGATAAGCCAGTACGAATTCGACCCCTGGCTACACTACCAGGATTATCGGACGATCGGATCGCTCTCTCTATCAACTCCCTCGAATACGGAGTATATACGTCCTTCACCCGATCTCGTCTCTCCGACTATCGGTTACCCGGAAACCGTCCCGATTGAGACTTCACAACAGATTAGATATATATTACGAGAATAGACAGATTACGAATGTTTCCACAGTGTCGGATGGGGAACGCATCCATCTACACAGAGACACCCACTCGCCGACTCGAGAGTCATGTGAACTTGTTTCAGGACCGAATCGATTCGCAATCCTTATGACTGGTATCGGCCTTATCCGTAATTGCACGCTACGAGTGTGCCGGTGTAGCTCAGACTGGCAGAGCGAATCCTTCGTAAGGATTAGGTCGAGGGTTCAAATCCCTCCACCGGCTTTTCCTCTCTAACCTGTTCCTTCGGGCGAGTCGAACGTGCGTTCTGACCGCTCAGAGCAGGGTACGGCCGTGCTGTAGTCCTCTTCGTCACGGATCACCGACTCTCGTGTGCGATTTCTTCTCGGCACGTGAAGGAGTCTCGCTGCGCTCGACGTTCGGCACCGTTACAGAATCGGCGCCCGGCTCGGAACCGCGATACTCCGGGATTCCGACTCCGGTAGTGGGTGTTCACGCAGCGTTCCGTCAGCGGGTTCGCCGGGCGACGTACTCGTCGCGACCGATCTTCTCGAGGGCGTCGGACGGGAGACGGAGCAGGTCGCTGCGGCGCTTCGGGAGGACGCCGTCCATCACGGCCCCGCTCGCGTAGTCGACCGACCACTCGAGGTCGACTAGCGAGACGTCGCTCACCTCGAGGACCCGACCGACGGCGGTTCCCGGTTCGGGGTCGAGCTCCCGCCTGATCGCGTCGGGAAGTTGCTCCGAACGGACGCGAACCATGTCACCGGGGCGCAGCTCCATTCGTGTGTGCCGTCGTTCCGGGACGGGTTAATGATTCCGGCCCGGCCAATACTTCGGTTACCGACCGCTCGAGGGCCCAGTACGGGCTTCGCGGCGGTCACAGGAACGCCGTCGCCGCCAGCGCGAGGGCGAGTCCCAGCGCGGGTACGTCCCGCCGGGAGAACGCGAGTTCGGGCAGCGTCGGGTTCCACGAAAAACACCTGGCTCGCAGCGCGAGCGAGAGTCGGTCGGCACGGGCGAACGTCCGTGAGAGCCCGTTCATCGCGATCGTCGTCGCGCGCTCGCGGGCGCTCCGTTCGGTGCCGAGACGCGCGGCCATCGCGTCGCGGATCGTCCGGAGATCCGAGCGCACGACCGGCAGGAATCGGAACACGAGCGCGACGCCGACGCCGAGCAGCTGGCCGGGCTTTCCCGGAACCGTCCGCTGGATCGCCGCCCGGGAGTCACGGACCGGCGTGGTCCGGACGTAGACGGCGCTGACGAGTAACACGAGCAACACCCGGTAACTCGCCAGCGCGGTGGCCAGCCCCGCCTCGAGGTCGACCCACGGCGGACCGATCGTTGCGGCCGCGACGAGGGGGCCGACCGCGAGGATCGCGAGCGCGAACCGGTAGGCGTACAGCGTCCGCAGCGGCCGCACCCGCGCGAGGCCGAGCGCGGCGAGCGCGAACGCGGTGAGCCCGGCCAGCGCCCGCGGCGTCGCGTGCGCGAGGGCGGTCGCCGCGAATCCGATCTGAACCGCCAGCTTGGCCCGGGGGTCGAGCGCGTGGACGACCGTGTCGCCGGGTCCGTAGGTCAGCATCGGCTATCGGGCCGCTCGCGCGCTCGCGGCACCCGAACGGGGAGTCCCTCGAGGGAGTCGACGGCGCGAGCGGGCGGGTCGTCGACGACGATGCGGCCGTCGGTCATCGCGATCACGCGGTCGGCGAGCCCGAGGACGTCCCGGAGGTCGTGGGTCGCGAGCAACACCCCGGTTCCGTCGGCGGCCAGCGCCTCGAGTCGGTCGAGCACGGATCGGCGCGCGGGCTCGTCCAGTCCGGTGAAAGGTTCGTCGAGCACCAGATGGGTCGGCTCCATCGCGAGCGCGCCCGCGATGGCGACCCGGGACTGCTCGCCGCCCGAGAGCGTGTCGATCCGCTCGTCGGCGCGTCCTCGCAGGTTCACCGCCTCGAGGGCCGCTGCGACGCGGCGGTCGATCTCGGCGCGCTCGAGGCCGAGGTTCTCCGGGCCGAAGGCGACGTCGTCGCCGACGGTCGCGGCGACGAACTGGTCGCGGGGGTGCTGGAAGACCATCCCGACGCTCGTGCGCGCGGCGATCGGATCCGCGGCGACGTCGGCGCCGTCGACCAGCACCGATCCCTCGTCGGGCGTCAGGAGGCCGTTGCAGTGTCGCAGCAGGGTCGTCTTCCCGCTGCCGTTAGCCCCCGCGAGGACGACGAACTGCCCGTCGGGGATCGATCGGGAGACGCCCTCGAGGATCGGGACGTCCGCGAAGCCGAAGGAGACGGAACGGAACTCGATCATGACGGGTCAGGCGTCGAGCGTGTCGATTCGACCGCTCTCGACGATCGCGACCGCGGCGACAATCTTCAGGATCTCGCCGGGGATAAACAGCAGGGCGCCGACGGTAACCGCCTCCCAGAGCTCGAGCTCGAGCAGCCAGGCCATGTAGCCGACGCCCATCGCGTAGATGAGGACGGTCGCGGTGACGAGCGCGGCGACGACCAGTGCCGTCGAAACCTCGGCGGGATCGCGCAGGTCGGTGCCGCGGTGGACGACCAGCCCGATCAGGCCCGCCGCTATGGGGTACGACCAGAGGTAGCCGGCCGACTCGGCGACGAGGACGCCGAGCCCGCCGCTCATCCCGGCGAACACCGGGAGTCCGATCCCGCCGGCGGCGAGATAGAGTAGTATCGAGGCGGGCCCCCAGACGGGTCCGAGTAACAGCCCCGCCAGAAAGACAAATAGGACCTGTAGCGTGATCGGCGCCGGCGAGAACGGGATCGGGATCGCGATCGGCGCCGCCGCCCCCAGCAGCGTCGCCAACAGCGCCGCGCGGGCGAACGCGCCGACGACGCCGGCGTCGACGAGGTCGACGTCGCTTCGTTCGGTTGCCATACGTCACGACTCACGTAAACCGTGATCAAAACTTCGGTTTACGGGGGCGTCGGCGATCGCCGACGCCAGAACGGAACGGTCCCCGACGGTCAGTGCTGGTGTCCGGTCGCCTCGGCGAAGGTCTGTCCGAACCGCTCCTCGAACAGCTCCATGATCCGTTCCTCCTGGGCCTCGAGCTCCGGATCCGTCCCCTCGCCGTGGTGGACGAAGTGGTGGGCGCGGCTGGCGAACGACAGCAGGGCGATGTCGCCGACGGTCTCGGCCGAGTCCTGGTCGCCCTCCGCGAGGAGGTCGACGAGTCCGGCGGGGAGCGTCACCTCGTCGGTCGCACCGTCGTCGGTCGAAATCGTGAGCGTGATCGTGTCGACGTCGTCGGTCATACTCCGACCGACGGGGGGCGTACCTAAAGGTGCTGTGACTCGCCAACTCGAGTGACATGGTACCGATCCCCGAGATGCTTTTGGCCCTCGGTGACGAACCGGGAGGTATGCCTACCGTCGAACTCGAGGCGGAGACGATCGAACGGCTGGACGGGCTGCGCGTCGAGGACGAGTCCTACGACGAGCTCGTCACCGAGCTGATCAACATCTACGAGACGAGCGAGCTCACGCTCTTTCACGCGGGCTAACGGTCAGCCGTCGGCCGCAGCCCGACGGACCGAGTCCCACCGCCCCTTCGACTCGAGCTGGGTCTGAAGCTCCTGGGCGTACTCCTGGGTGAGCTGTTCGGCCGCCCGGAGCTTTTCCTCCCGGTCGTCGCCCCCGTCCCCGCCGAGCCCGAGCGCGCCGAGGATCGAATCGAGGACGCCGCCCGACGAGCCTGTGGGGCCGCCACCGCCGCCCTGGCCGCCCATCGCGCCCATCTGCCGGTCGACGTTCTCGAGTTCGGGGATGATCTGGTCGACCTTCTCGGTGTCGGCGACGATCCGGGCCCGGTCGGGGTCGTCGGCGTCCTCGATCTCGAACTCCGTGGCCGTCATGATCAGGCTCCACTGCTGGCTCGAGAACCGCGAATCCTGGACGCGCTGTGAGAACTCCTGATCGACGGTCATCCGTTCGCCGACGATCCGGTCCGTCCACGAGGTGTCGCTCATGGCCGTCGATTGCGCGGGTGCGCGTATCAGCGTTTCCCCGTCGGGCGTCGCTCCTCGAGGGGTCGGGGCGCCGAGTCAGTCGAGTCGCTCCGAGCCCTCGGCGTGGCGGGTCGCGAGCTCGACGTACCGGTCGGCGGTCTCCTCGAGGTGGGGGTCGTCGATCTCGGTTTTCGGTTCCGCGGGCGCCCCGGCGACGAGCGTCGCGGGCTCGACCACAGTGCCCTCCGTGACGACGCTCCCGGCCGCGACCACGGCACCCTCCCCGATCCGGGCGCCGTCGAGGACGACGGCGTTCATCCCGATCAGCGCGCGCTCGCCGACGGTCGCGTCGTGGACGATCGCGCTGTGGCCGACGGTGGCGTAGGCTTCGAGTTCGGCGTCCTCGTGGAGGACGGCGTTGTCCTGGACGTTCGCGCCCTCGCCGACGACGATCCGACCGTGATCGCCCCGGAGGGTGACGTTCGGCCAGACGCTGGCGTCGGCCTCGACGACGACGTCGCCGATGACGACCGCGCTCTCGTCGACGCGGGCCGAGTCGGCGACCCGCGGTTCCGTGCCTTCGAACGAGCGAAGCATGGCGACTACCTCTCGCGACCGGGGCTTGAATCTACCGTCGATCGGACCGACCACGGCCCGTTCCTCGTCGCCGATCGTATAAATACCAATGTATGTTGGCGGTACCTCTAATACGGTATCCCCACTACTGAGAAGTAGGCAGCGGTCGGACGTACCGAAACACATCCGTAGCCCGCTGCCGTGCATCGAAGGCCCCCATCTTCGAGTCAGGAAGTCTACCCCGCTTCCGTCCCCGGAGATCACCTTCGACGTGGAGGGTTCGACCCCGCTTCCGTTCACCCCAAGACAGTCACCGTGATCAGGGGGGTCAGAATCGCTTCCGTACTGCGGCTTCCTTCCCTTTCCGCTCGCTTCGAACAGCGACGGGACCGTCGACCGATTCCGCCGTACCGCAGTCGGACGGCCGGCTCGCGGATGTACCGACGAACGATCCGCCCGCGACGCCGACGAAAAAACCGGTCTCGACGTTAGAAGGCGCCGCCCTCGAAGTCGGTGTCGGCGTGAAGGCTGTCCTTCAGGGCGTCGTGGACCTTACAGAGCTCGAACGCTCGGTCGATAACCTCCTGGCCGGTATCGTCGTCGACGTCGGCCTCGACGCGGATGTCGAAGTGGACCGACTCGAGCTTGTCGTCGTCGTTGAGCTCGCCCGTCGATTCGATCTCGATCCGACCGAGGTCGCCGGCGTCGCGCTGCTGACCTCCGACGCGAAGCGCGGGCACGTAGCAGGACGCGTACGCCGCAAGCAGGCTCTCGAGGGTGTCCGGCGCCTCCTCGCCCTCGGCGTCGATCGTCGTCTCGAACTCGCCGATCTCGTTCGTCGCGCTGAACCCCTCCTCGGAGACGGTGGTGACTTGTTTCGACATTGCAGTGGTGACAACCACAGCGGGAGCCGTAAACGTTGTTCTCGCCGTCAACATCGTCCGGTTCGAGAAACGAACGCGGTCGTCCGCGCTCGAACTAAGTTCGACGGCGATCCCGGCGCGGTCGTTCCGGTTCAGCTCTCGAGTTCGAACGGCTCGTCGGCCTCGGGGACGTGGACCTCGGCGTCGCTGCCCGTGGCGGCGACCTCACTCTCGAACTCCTCGGGGTCCTGCTCGATCGGCGGGAACGTATCGTAGTGCTGGGGGAACGCGCGGTCGACGTCGAGCCAGTCGACGGCGACGGCGGCCTGCCAGGGTCCCATCGTAAAGTGGTCGCCCATCGGTACCGCCGCGGCGTCGGGCTCGAGGTACGGACCGATCACCTCGCGCATCTCGGTCATCAGCGAGGTGTCGCCCGCGTGGTAGAACGTCGTCGACTCCTCGTCGGCGACCTGGGTCGGCTTCGTATCGGAGATCACGAAGCCAGTGGGCATCCCCGCGTCGACGTCGTACTCGGTCATGATGCCGTTGGTGTGATCGGCCCGGACCATCGTGACGAACGCGTCGTCACACTCGACGGTCCCGCCGAGGTTCATCCCCATCCCGCCGACGGCGTCCTCGAAACCGAACTCCTCCTCGCAGTAGGAGGCGAGCTCGGGGGTCGCGACCAGCGTCGCGTCGCTGAACTCGCCCGCGTCGGCGATGTGGTCGGCGTGGCCGTGCGTGAGCAGGACGTAGTCGGGGTCGTCGACCTCGGCGGGCTCGAGGTCCGTCTTCGGGTTGTCGAAGAACGGGTCGATCAGTAGGTCGGTGTCGCCGACCGTGACGTACCACGTCGAGTGGCCGTACCAGGTGAGTTCCATAGCAGGCCAACGGTTGGGCGGAGATCGCCTTAAAATTGACCGCATGAACCGTCCTGCGGCGCTCGCGAGCGCCCGTTTCGGCGTCGAACCCCGTCGGCGAACCGGCAACCCGCGACCCGATGCCGTGGCGTTTTTTGTCCGGGGTTCCTACGGCGGGGTATGCTCTCGCTTTCGCTCGAGGAGTTCATGGTCGAACTGAACGAGGGATCGATCAAGAACGTCGGCCCGACGAACAAGTCCGCGACGGTCAAGCTGTTCGACGTCGAGGAGGCCGAGGCCCGCGAGTTCGGCGACAAGCGGGTCAAGCTGGTCTTCGAGGACGAGGACGGCAACGAGGTCCAGGTGTCGCTGTTCCCCGAGGACGTCCGGAAGATCGTCGACGACGTCGAGGCCCTCGAGGACGATTCCCCGGTCTTCGAGTGAGCGACGGGCGATTCGGGGCGGGTTCGGCCGACGAATCGGTCGGTGCCGCCCCGACCGCATTCCGACAACCGTTTTAGGGCGAAACTGCTTGGTTCGTGTAGATGGGTAACTGTATCATCTGCGGCACGTCTGTCGACGGCGAGATCTGCCAGAGTCACGAGGAGGACGCGGTCTTCGAGTTCCGCGGCACCGCGCCCTCGCAGCTCACCCCCGGTCGCTACTACCGGGGCACCGTCGACGGCTACGCCGATTTCGGCGTGTTCGTCGATATCGGCGACCACGTAACCGGTCTGTTGCACAGAAGCGAACTGGACAAGCGACTCGAGAGCCTCGACTGGGAGCCCGGCGACGAGGTGTTCGTCCAGGTGCTCGACGTTCGGGACAACGGTAACGTCGATCTGGGCTGGTCGATCCGCCAGCGCGAACGCGAGTTCCGCGGTCACCTGGTCGAGACGGCCGACGACGAGTTCCTCCCCGAGGAGCTCGAGGACGACGGCGACGACGGTTCCGACGACGATTCGGCCGACGACTCCGACGCCGAGCCCGAACCTGCGCCCGAGACCGCCGCGAGCGCCGACGATACCGGCCCGAGCGACGAGGCGAGCCCGTCGACGGGCGGCGCCGAGACGGTCGCGGCCGAGAGCGGTTCCGTCGCCGCGGAAACCGCGGTGTCGACCCCGGCGACCGACGACGCCGCCGACGCCGAACCCGAGGCCGAGCCCGCGCTCAAGCGCACGACGATCGACGCGATCGGCAACCAGGTCGGCAGCGTCGTTCGCCTCGAGGGCGAGATCACCGGCGTCCGCCAGACCTCCGGTCCGACGGTCTTCGAACTGCGCGACGAGACCGCCACCGTCGAGTGCGCGGCCTTCGAGGAGGCCGGCGTCCGGGCCTACCCCGACGTCGACGTCGAGGACGTCGTCGCCCTCGAGGGCGAGATCGAGCGCCACCACGGCGACCTGCAGGTCGAGACCGAGACCCTCGAGATCCTCGAGGGCGAGGCCCGCGAGACCGTCGTCGACCGCCTCGAGAGCGCGATCGAGCGCGAGGCCCGACCGGCCGACGTCGCCCCGCTGGCCGACCACGACGCGGTCGCGGCCGTCGAGTCCGAGATCGGCGACGCCGCGACGGCGATCCGCCGCGCGGTCATGGAGGCCCGTCCCGTCGTCGTGCGCCACGCCGCGACCGCCGACGGCTACGTCGCCGGCGCCGCCATCGAGCGCGCCGCGCTCCCGCTGATCCGCGAGAAACACACCCGCGAGGACGCCGAGTACCACTACTTCGAGCGCCGCCCGCTCGAGGGACGGGTCTACGACATGGACGCCGCGACCGACGACGTCACCTCGATGCTCGAGGCCCGCGACCGCCACGACGAGCAGCTCCCGCTGGTCGTGCTCGTCGGCGCCGGCTCGACCGTCGAGTCCGTCGACGGCTACGAGCTGCTCTCGCTGTACGGCGCCGAGGCGCTGGTCGTCGACGACAGCCGCGCCGACGAGGAGGTCGTCGACGCGGTGACCGCCGCCGTCGCGCCCTCGCTGGCCGGCGCCGACGTCGCCGACGCGACCTCGACCGCCCTCGCGGCGAACGTCGCCGCCCACGTCAACGACGACGTCCGCGCCGACCTCGAGCACCTGCCGGCGGTCAGCTACTGGGAGGACGCCCCCGAGACGTACCTCGAGCTCGCCGCCGAGGCCGGCTACGACGAGACCGATATCTCCGAGCGCCGCGAGGCCGTCGCGCTCGAGGCGTTCTACCAGAGCTACAAGGACAAACGCGAGCTCATCGCCGACCTGCTGTTCGACGGCAACGCCGACCTCGCGGCCCACGTCTCCGAGCAGTTCCGCGACAAGCTCGAGACCGAGCTCGAGACCGCCCGCGAGAACCGCACGACTCGGGAGGTCGACGGGCTGACCGTGACGGTGCTCGACACCGACGCGTTCACCCACCGCTACGACTTCCCGACGACGATCCTGCTGCTCGACGCGCTCCACCGCCGCGAGCGCGAGGAGTCGGCCGCCACGCTCGGCGTCGGCGACGACGAACTCCACGTTCGCACGACCGAACGGGTCGACGTCCGCGACCTCGGGAGTGCGATCGCCGAACGCGTGCCCAACGGCGGGGTTCACGTCGTCGGCGGCCGGGACGGCCACGTCGAGTTCCTGCCCGGCGAACGCGACGCCGTCCAAGAGGCCGCCCTCGAGGCCCTCGGCGAGACGCTCGCGTAATCGCGCCCTTCTCCGTCGTCGGCAGAACCGGCCAGTGGCGACGCTCGTTCTCGGCCCGCCGGCGAACGGGCAGGAAGTACTTTGACCGTTCCGCACACAGGAGTCCACGTAAGTTACCCACGACTGAAGTCGTGGGCTTCCTCCTCGAATCATGTGAGCGACGATCCGAGGACCCGGTTACGCGAGAACGCGACGGAGGTCGCGACGATGGGAGTCACCGGGCTCTGGCTCGCGCTCCTGTTCCTTCCGGGCGGCGACGGCCTCTGGCTCCCGGTCTTGCTGTTCGGATACGTGGTCGTCGTTCCGCTGGTGGCGCTGCTGTTCGGCGACGAGGCGGATCGACGCGAGCGGTGGGACGGCTGGTGGAGCGACTCGAGTTCGACCGACGAAGCACAATCCGACGCCGCCGACGCGGCCCCCTCGACGCCGATCGACGGCCGGGACGCCCTCGAGACGCTCCGGGATCGCTACGCGGCGGGCGAGTTGACCGACGACCAGTTCGAGCGGAAACTCGACCGACTGCTCGAGACCGAGACCCTCGAGGACGCCGAGCGCTGGCGTCGCGGAGGCGCGCGGCGAGATCACGGTGTCGACCGGGAGCTCGAGCGAGACCCGTGAGCGAGGCGCCCGGGCGGCGAGCGCCCGTTCACGCGCGGTCAGTCGTCCGAGTGCTCGTCGTCCGCCGACTCGTCCGTCGACGGCGGCTCGGGCCAGACGACGCTTCCCGTGAACGGGACGCCGCTGCGCTGGGCGGCGCGGGCGATCATGTGGGCGCCGGTCGGTACGGTCAACAGCAGGAAAGCGATTCCGATGAGCGCGGTGAGCCCCTCCGCACCCGGACCGAACTGGACGAAGCCGGCCAGGAAGATCGCGGCCGTCCCGAGCGTCGTCGGCTTGCTCGTCGCGTGCATCCGGTTGTAGACGTTCGGGAACCGGAGCAGGCCGATCGTGCCCACCGTCAGGAAGAAGACCCCGACGACCACGAGCGCGACGACGGCGATCGCTCGGATCATTCGATGATCTCCCCCTCGGTGACGAACTTCGCGACGACGACGGTCGCGATGAAGCCGATGATCGCGAGCACCAAGCTCACCGTGACGAACAGCCCCCGGCCCGTCTGGAGCGCGAACAGCACGGCGATCGCGACGACGTTCGTGGCGATGGCGTCGAGCGCGACGACCCGATCCGGCGTCGTCGGCCCCCGGATGACCCGGTAGCTACAGAGCACGCAGAGCCCGGCGACGAGGATCAGCGCCGCGCGGACCGTCCATTCGAGGAAGGCGGGATCCTCACTCATCGTCGCTCGACCTCCGTTCGGACTCCGGCTCGACGCCCCGCTCCCGGGCCCGGTCCTCGGCCTCGCGTCCGGTGACGATGTCCGGTTCCGGGTCGGTCGGCGACCGACGTTCGTCGAAGATCTCGAGGGCGTAGTCCTCCCAGCTCCGGATCGGCGCGGCGACGTCGGCGGGGGCGCGGCCGTCGATCACGTGGACGTACAGCGCGTTCGCGTCGCCATCGTGGTCCAGGGTGACCGTCCCCGGCGTGATCGTGATGCTGTTGGCGATGACCGTGACCGCGGCGGCGGACTCGACGCGCAGCGGCACCAGGATCACGTCGGGCTCGATCGGCATCCCCGGCGACAGCACCCGGTAGGCCACGTCGACGTTCGCGCGGACGAGCTCCCACCCGAACGCGGCGAGATAGCCCGCGACAGCCGGCGAGACCCCCAGCAGTCGGCCGAGATCGATGCGGTCGACGTAGAGCCGACGGAAGAGGAAGGCGATCGGGAGCCCGACGGCCAGCCCCCCGAGGAACTGTCCGAGCAGCGTCGTCGGCTCGAGGGTGCTCCCCCGGACGAAGACCCACAGCACGCCGAAGGCCACGCCCGCGACGGGCCAGGAGCGAACGCTCACTCGAGTTCACCTCCGGGATCGACCGCCTCGACGTACCCCTCCGCGTCGAGCGCGGCCTCCGCGGCGAGTTCGGCGAACCGGTAGACGGGTTCGAAGCCAACGCCGACGGCGAGGATCGCCCCCGCGAGCGCGAGGACGACGGCGACCTGCACCGGGTCGACGGTCGCCTCGTCGACTGCCGGGGTTTGGGCCCCCCAGAAGCTCCGGTTCCACACCCGCGTCGCGTACGCGATCGTCAGCAACGAGCCACCCAGCAGCAGTCCGAGTACCGGCGCCGATCCCGCTCGAGCCGCGGCGTCGAACACGAGGAACTTCCCGAAGAAGCCCGACAGTGGGGGGATGCCCACGAGCGCGAGCGAGCCGACGAAGAAGGCGATCGCGAGCGGCGGTGACCGCCCCGCCAGCCCGCCCAGTTCGGCGAGGCGGCTCGTTCCGGTGGCGCTCCGGACGGCGCCGACCGCGAGGAAGAGCAGCCCCTTCGCCAGCGTGTGGTTGAGCGCGTAGACGAGCGTGGCGACGATCGCGACCTGGCGGAGCCCGCTCGAGGTCGTCGTCGCCGCGATCGCGACGGGGATCGCGATGAAGCCGATCTGGCCGATGCTCGAGTACGCGAGGACGCCCTCGATCGAGTCCCGGCCGACGGCGCCGAGGCCGCCGACGACGATGCTGGCGGCGGCCATGACGAACAGGGCAGCGCCGACGAACGCCAGCGGGGAGTCGCCGGCGACGGCGACTCCCGGGATCGGTAGCTCGAGGGAGACCCCGATCTGGGCGCCGGCGAGCACGGTGAACGAGAGCCGGACGATGGCGTAGATGCCGACCTTTTTCGTCGCCCCCACTAAGAGGGCGGTGATCGGCGGCGGCGCGGCCCGGTAGGCGGTGGGGATCCAGAACTGGAACGGGACGAGCCCGGCCTTGATGGCGAACACCGACAGCAACAGTGCGAACAGCCCGACGACCGGGACGGGATCGATCCCGTAGGCCGCGGGGTCGGCCAGTCGTCGGGCGAGGTCGGCCATGTTGAGGGTGCCCGTCGTCGCGTAGATCCCGCCGACCCCGAGCAGGAAGACGGCCGAGGCCAGCAGGTTGAGCGCGACGTACCAGAACGCCGCCCGAGTGTGTTGGGGGCCGCCGTAGTAGGCGACGAAGACGTAGCTGGCCATCAACATCACCTCGAACCAGACGAACAGGTTGAACAGGTCGCCCGTCAGGAACGACCCCGTCACGCCCAGCAGCAGGAAGTAACACAGCGGGTAGTAGAAGGTCCGCGACCCGGAGTGGGCGGCGTAGCGCCGCGAGAAGACGATCGAGGCGAGCGCGATCGTCGCGACCATCGACAGCATAAACGCCGAGAGGCCGTCGGCGACCAGCGTGATCCCGAACGGGGCCGCCAGCCCGCCGACCTGGTAGGTCGCGATCCCCGGCGCCTCCGGTGCGAGGACGACGGTCCAGGCCAGCACACCGACGGCGACCGCGTAGCCGACGACGCCGCCGAGAGCCACGACGCTCCGAACCCGCCGCCGACGGCCCGCCAGAAGCGCGGCGACGGCCGAGACGAGAGCGACCAGCATCGGCGCGATCACGACCGTCTCGGCCGAGGTCTGGGCGATCATCCGCGATCACCGAGCTCGGAGGCGTCGAGCGTGTCGTGTTCCTCGTACACCCGATAGGAGAGCACGAGCGCGAACGCGGTCATCCCGAACCCGATGACGATGGCGGTCAGGACCAGCGCCTGAACCAGCGGGTCGGCCGTCTGCGGGGCGCCCTCGCCGTGGCCGGCCAGCACCGGGACCGTCTCGAAGCCGCCCTCGACGATGCCGCCCATCGCCAGCAGGTAGACGTTCGCCGCCTGGCTGACGATGGCCAGCCCCCAGACGACCCGGATCAGGTCCCGGCGCAACAGCAAGAACGTGCCGAGGGCGAACAGCGCGCCGACGACGAGCGCGAGGACGAACGCCGTCATTCGGCCCCCACCACCGAGAGGATCGTCAGCAGGCCGCCGACGACGACGCAGTAGACCCCGAAGTCGAACGCCAGCGCGCTCGCCACCTCGAGGTGGTGGTAGATCGGGATCCCCTCGAGGACGACGTACGACTGCGAGAGGAACGGGTAGCCGAGCGCGAGCGGCACCAGCCCGCTGCCGACGGCGAGCGCGAGCCCGACCGCGAACAGTCGGCGGTAGGCGGCGACGACCCGATCTCGCGACGGGGTCTTGCCGGGCTCGACCTCGCGGCCGAGCACGCCCCGCTCGAGGAAATCGAGCCCGAACGCGACGTAGACGACCACGAAGGCGGTCGTCGTGAGCACGCCCGCGATGAACCCGCCTCCCGGGAGGTTGTGCCCCTCCACGAACAGGGAGACGGCGACGACCAGAATGATCGGGACGACGACGCGGGTGGTCGTCCGCATGATGATCGTCGTCACTCCGTTTCACCTCGAGTCTCGGCCGAGTCGGTCGCGTCGTCGGCCGTGCTCGCGCGGTCGGGGCGCATGACGATCAGCGTGATGATCGAGACGGCGGCGGTCGCGACGACGACGAGTTCGCCCAGCGTGTCGAAACCGCGGAAGTCGACGAGGATCACGTTGACGATGTTCGTTCCGCCGCCCTCCGGAACGGCCTGCTCCGCGTAGTAGCGCGCGATCGCGGTCGTTCCGTCGGGGCGGGCGTCGGTCGTAACGAGCACCGTGACGAACGCGGTGGCGCCGACGAGCGTCGAGAGCGCGGCGTCGCGGACGACCCGACCGAGGTCGACCTCGTAGTACCGGGGGATCTCCTCGATCACGAGCAGGAAGATCACCAGCACGAGCGTCTCGACGACGAGCTGGGTCAACGCGAGGTCGGGCGCGCTGGCGAGGATGTAGAAGATCGCGACCATGAACCCCAGGATCGAGAGCGTGAGCACGCCCGCGACGTGGGAGGGCGCGGTGGCCACGGCCAGTCCCGCCACGACTGCGACCACCAGCACGAGTGCGACCGCGATCGGAGCTTCGAGCCCGATCTCGAGGGGAAGCGGGGTCCCCGTCGCTGCGAACCCCGAAAGCGCGAGCAGGCTGGTCGCGGCCAGCGTCCACGTCGCGTACGTCCGGAGGAGTCCGTTGTGGACCCGGTTCCCGAGCCGGGCGCCGCCCCCGGCGAGCGCGGCGACGGTCGCGTCGTACCACCAGTTCGCCCCGATCGGCGGTGCCGCGGCCGGGATCGCGCGGATCCCCCGGTGGAGCCGGTCGTAGAACGGATACGCGAGGAGCCCGAGCCCGATCGTCACGGCGCTCATCGCGACGGCCGGGGAGAGCTCCGTCGGCAGCGAGACGTGCATCTCGTGGGTTTCGACGGCCGTCGCGTCGACGCCCGACTGGACGATCGCCCGGACCGCCAGCTCGGGATCGGCGCTGATGACGGCGGTGAGCGCCGCGAGCACGGCCGGCGGGAGCACCAACAGTACGGCCGGACGGTGGACGTCGCCGAGCGCGGTCGGTCGCTCCCCGACGAACAGCGAGAGAAAGCGCAGCGAGTAGAGCACGGTGAAGACGCTCCCGAAGACGGCGACGGCGGGGTAGATCCACTCGAGGGCGCCGATATCGTAGGTGTGACCCGCCTCGACGGCCGCCTCGAACAGCAGTTCCTTCGAGTAGAAGCCGCTGAACGGCGGGATGCCGGCCATGCTGAGGCCGACGACGGCGGCGATGAGCGCGGTCACCGGGAGATCCCGCCGGAGGCCGCCCAGCTCCGCGAGCTGCCGTGTCCCCGCCTCGTGGGCGACGATGCCGGCGACGAGGAAGAGGGCGGCCTTGAACAGCGCGTGGTTGAGCAGGTGGAAGACCCCCGTTTCGGCGCCAAGCACCGAGGTGAAGCCGAAGCCGGCGATCATCAACCCGAGGTGACTCGCCGTCGAGTACGCCAGCAGCTCCTTGATGTCCGTGGAGGCGACCGCGAGGATCGCACAGACGGTCATCGTCGCGAGCCCGAGCGTCGCGAACAGGACGAGCCACTCGGGGCCCGCGAACAGCGGCCGTACCCGACCGACGAGGTAGACGCCGACTTTCACCATCGTCGCGGAGTGGAGAAACGCCGAGACGGGCGTCGGCGCCGCCATGGCGTTTGGCAGCCAGAAGTGCAACGGCACCTGCGCGGACTTGGCCGCCGCGCCGACCGCGAGCATCCCCAGCGCGGGGACGAACAGTCCGCGCTCGCGGAGGGCCGTCTCGACAGCCTCGGGCTCCTCGAGCATCGCCGCGAGGTCGAACGCCGCCGCGGGGCCGACGGCGTCGCCGGCGGCCAACGAGAGCAACAGGAAGCCGACCAGCAGGAACAGGCCGCCGCCGACGGTGACGAACATCGCCATCCGGGCGGCGTAGGCCGACTCGTCGTCGTCGGTGTGGTAGCCGATCAGGACGAACGAACAGAGGCTGGTCAGTTCCCAGAACAGGAAGATCGCGATCAGGTCGGCCGCGAGCGCGACGCCGAGAATCGACCCCATGAAGGCGAGCAGGGCGGCGTAGTACCGGGACAGCGACGATTCGCCGTGCATGTACGCCGCGGAGTACGCGAAGATGAGCGTTCCGATCCCGCTCGCGAGCAGGGCGAACAGCAGCGCCCACCCGTCGACGTAGAACCGGAGCGCGACCTCGAGCGAGGGGATCCAGGAGAGTTCGACGGCACCCTCGGATCCGTACTGGGTGGCGAGCAGTCCGAAGCAGGCCGCCGCGACGGCGGCGCCGACGTACCCCGTTCGCTCGCCGAGCGCGCGGAACAGAAGCGGTGTCGCCCCCGCGGCGGCGAACGGCAGCACGACGGCTAGCAACACGATCGACAGCTCCGGACTCATTCACTCCGATAAGCATAGCCGCAGCCGGCCCTTAACGATTCGCCCGGAATGCGCGACGATCGGCGTCGCGGCCACCGTTTGCTGGCGGGCGTCTCCGACACGCTTATTCGCGGCGCGCGACGAAGCCCCTGTAGTGAGTACCGAGACGCCCGAACCGACCGAAACCGAGGCGTTCGAGCGGGTCTGCGAGACGCTCGTCGAGCGCATCCTCGCCGGCGAGATCGACCGCGACGAGGTCGAGAAAGCCAAGCTCGAGGCGTGTTCGGAGCACTCGGCGCCGAAGGTGCCGAAGAACTCGGAGCTGCTGGACTACGCACCTCAGGAGCACCGCGAGGACCTCGAGGCGGTGCTCCGGCGCAAACCGGTCCGGACCGCCTCGGGCGTCTCCCCGGTCGCGATCATGACCTCGCCCGAGCGCTGTCCCCACGGGAAGTGTCTGTACTGTCCCGGCGGCCCCGACTCGGAGTTCTCTTCCTCCCAGAGCTACACGGGCGAGGAGCCCGCGGCGGCCCGCGGGGTGCAAAACGACTACGACCCCTACGGCCAGGTCACCCTGCGGCTCGAACAGCTCCGGGAGATCGGCCACCCGATCGACAAGGTCGAGCTGATCCTGATGGGCGGGACGATGACCGCTCGCAGCCACGACTACCAGGAGTGGTTCGTCAAGCGCGCCCTCGAGGCGATGAACGACTACGACGTCGACAAGGAGCCCGAGCCCGCGGAGGGCGTCAGCTTCGCCGAGGATCCCGACGACTACGAGTTCAAGTACCTCGAGGACGTCATCGCGGAAAACGAGACCAACGACATCCGCAACATCGGGACGACCTTCGAGACCAAACCCGACTGGTGCGATCCCGAGCAGATCGACCGTATGCTCGAGCTGGGCGGAACGAAAGTCGAGGTCGGCGTCCAGACGACCTACGAACGAATCAACCGCGAAATGCACCGCGGCCACGGCGCCCAGGCGTCGATCGACGCCAACCGCCGGCTGCGCAACGCGGGTTTCAAGGTCGGCTTCCACATGATGCCGGGTCAGCCGGGGATGTCCAAGGAGATGTGTCTCGAGGACTTCCGCAGGCTGTTCGAGCAGGAGCGGTGGAAACCCGACTACCTCAAGATCTACCCGATGCTGATCGTCCGCGGGACCGCGACCTACGACTGGTGGCACGAGGGGGAGTTCGACCCCCTCTCCAACGAGGAGGCCGCCGAACTGGTCGCCGAGATCAAGGACATGATCCCCCGCTACACGCGGCTTCAGCGGGTCCAGCGGGACATTCCGGCCGACTACATCGACGCCGGCGTCTGGAAGTCGAATCTGCGACAGCTCGCCCGACAGCGCATGGACGAGCACGGCTGGTCCTGTGACTGCATCCGCTGTCGCGAGGCCGGGATGAACGACGAGGAGCCCGAAACCGTCGAGCTCGACGTGACGACCTACGACGCCTGCGGCGGCACCGAACACTTCATCTCGGTCGAGGACTTCGAGAAGGACCTCCTGGTCGGGTTCTGTCGGCTCCGATTTCCCCACGGGGACGGTCCCGCGGGCCGCGCCCCGTCGGTTCCGGAGGGCGATCGACTCCGACCCGAACTCGAGAACGCCGCCCTCGTCCGCGAGCTGCACGTCTACGGGAGCGAGGTCGCGATGGGCGACGAGAGCGAAACCGGCCAGCACCAGCACAAGGGGTACGGTCGCCGACTGATGACCCGCGCCGAGGAGCTCGCGGCCGACGCCGGCTACGACAAGGTAAGCGTCATCTCCGGGATCGGCGCGCGGGAGTACTACCGGAACAAACTGGGCTACCACCAGGATGGCCCCTACGTGAGCAAGCGGCTCTGAGCCGCCCCGATCGTCCGACCGTTCGATCCGTCGTTCCGTTTTCGTCGCTCGTCGATTCGGCCGCCAACCGCGTCCTCGAGCCGCGCCGTCGCTCTCCGGTTCGCCGCCCGCTCGAGCCGATCCTCCCTTCGAGACTCACCTATCAGTATTCGCGGGGGAATCGCTCGATACTACCACAACGTTATTACTTGCGGGGTGTTATGCCACGTGGTAACAGATGTACGACTGCATTCTCGTCCCGACCGACGGTTCGCCGGAGGGCGAGCGCGCGCTCGAGTACGCTTTCGACCTCGCGCGCGCTCACGACGCGACGGTCAAGGCGATCTACGTCGCCAACGTCGCCAGCTACGGCGGCCTGCCGATGGAGACCGCCTGGGAGGGGATCGGCGAGGCGCTGCGCTCGGAGGGCCAGGGCGCACTCGCGCGCGTCGAGGAACTCGCCCCCCCGGACGTCGCCGTCGAGACGGAGATCATCGAGGGGTCGCCGAGCCAGGTGATCGTCCGGGAGGCGACGCCCGACAGCTGCGACCTCGTGGTCATGGGCACGCACGGCCGCGGCGGGATCGATCGGCTGCTACTGGGTAGCGTCGCCGAGCGGGTCGTCAGGCAGTCGCCAGTGCCCGTGCTGACGGTTCGGTTGGACGAAGAGGAGTCGGCGTCCGAGTCCGACCGCCAGCCCGAGGCTGCGGAGGGCGAGACGCCGGAGCCGTCGGACGTCTAGCGCGGCCGCAGGTGCTCGCAGTCGCCGGCCGAGACCGTCTCCCGACCGTCGTCGGTTTCGACGACCAGCGCCCCGCTATCGGTGACGTCGACGGCCTCGCCGACGAGTTCGTCGCTCGCTCGCTCGACCCGGACCCGCTGGCCGAGCGTCAGCGCTAGCTCGCGCCAGGCCGGAACGACGCCCTCGAGGTCGGTCCGGAGGCGATCGAACTCCTCGAGCAGTCGCTGGACGAACGCGCGCCGATCGACGGCGCCCGCCTCGGCGCGGATCGAGGTCGCCTCCGAGGGTAAGTCGGCGGCGTCGACGTTCGCGTTGACGCCGATTCCGACGACGAGCCACGCGATCCGATCTGTCTCGCCCTCCATCTCCGTGAGGATCCCCGCGAGCTTGCGGTACCCGCCCTCGTCGTCGACGGGCACGACGACGTCGTTGGGCCACTTGATGCGGGCGTCGACGCCGGCCTCCCGGGCCGCCCGCGCGGTCGCGACCGCCGCAGCGAGCGTGTACAGGGGCGCGCGAGCCGGCGCGACCTCGGGCCGGAGGACGAGACTCAACCAGACGCCGCCCGACGGCGCGGTCCACTCGCGCTCGAGGCGACCCCGACTCCCGGTTTGTTCGTCCGCGAGGACACCGACGTCGCTGGCTCCGTCGGTCGCCAGCTCGCGGGCGCGGTCGTTGGTACTGGTGATCGCGTCGTGGTACTCGATCGAAAGGGGCGCCTCGAGCCCGTACTCGACGGCGGGGCCGTTGTACGTCGTGACGTCAGTTAGCGCGTAGCCGCTCGAGCCGCCCTCGATCTCGAAGCCGGCCTCGCGCAGCGCGTCGATCTGTTTCCAGACGGCCGCCCGCGAGATGTCGAGGTCCTCGGCGAGGTCGGGACCCGATACGGGCCCGTCGCCGATCGCCTCGAGGATCGCTCGCCGCGTCTCGTTCATACCGAAGGGAGGGGAGCGATCGCACTTGAATCGGCCGGCTCAGCCCTGCAGTTCGCGCAGCTTCTCGCGGCCCGGCGCGATCAGCTCGTCGAGGTAGGTCGCGAGGGTGCCCTTCGCGTCGGCGGGGTGGAGCTCGCCGGACTCGAGGTCCGCGGCCAGGGCCTCGTACTCCTCGTAGGTGAGGTCGCCGCCGTACTTCTCGGGGCGCTCGACGACGACCTCCTCGAAGCGCGGGAAGACGTGGTACTCGAACAGCTCGAGCACGGGGTTCTCGAGGTCGCCCTCCGGGTCGCGGGTGGGCGGGCAAAAGGCCGAGTTGACCTTCTCCTCGACGTCCTCGGTCGAGTCCTCCATCGAGATCGTGATCCCCTCGCTCGAGGACATCTTCCCCTCGCCGCTGGTGAGGTCGGCGACGATCGGCGTGTGCAGGCAGGGGCGGGCCTCGTAGCCCAGCTCTGGCAGTTCCTCGCGGGCGAGCATGTGGACCTTGCGCTGGTCGAGCCCGCCGACGGCCAGATCCAGGTCGAGGTACTCGATGTCGAGCGTCTGCATCAGCGGGTAGACGAGGTGGCTGACCTTCGCGGTCTCGCCCGACTGGAGCTCGGCCATCGCACGCTGGGCGCGGTTCATCGTCGTCGAGAGCTCGAGCTCGTGGAGGTCGAGAGTGTACTCCTCGTCGAGCTGGAACTCCGAGCCGTAGACAAACTCCGTGTTCGACTCCTCGAGGCCGTAGGCGGTAAACTGCGCTTTCATCTGCTCGGCGGTCTCGCGGATCTCCTCGAAGCTGCCCTTCCCGTTGAGGTAGGCGTGGACGTCCGCGAGCAACACGACGACCTCCATGCCGGCGTTCTGGAGGTCGATCAGCTTGTTGGCCGTCAGCAGGTGTCCCAGGTGGAGCACGCCGGAGGGCTCGTAGCCGACGTAGACGCGCTTGTCCGCGGGATCGGCCGCGAGTTCGCGCACCTCCTCGTCGGTTACGACCTCGTCGGCGTTTCGCGTGATCAACTCGTAGGCGTCCATCTCTATCTCATCGCACCCGTCGGACGGTTTTATAGTAACCGACCCGCGCTCGCGGTCGGCGCCGGATCAGCGCTCGGCGCGGGCCACCGTCGCCGTCCCGTCCTGGCGCACCCGGAACCGGTACCCCTCGTAGGTGAACTCGACTGCGGCGTCGGCGGTCGCGCGGGGCGGCGAGGAAAACAGCGCCGAGAGCAGTTCGTTGACGCTGTAGTACACCGGCGACAGGTCGGTCGGTTCCCGATCCTCGAGCGCAGCGACGAGCGTCGAAATCTGCGCCGCCGGCGCCGCTCCGTCGGTCTCGAGCGTCCGTCTCGTTATGACGTCCTCGTTGTCCGTCGCGTTCATCTGAGTGTACGCAGTTCCGATCGATAGCTCCGTAACCGTTCTACTGGCGTGTGCACGCAGTCTCCGCCCGCCGTCGATTACGCGCCGCGATACGAGCCGCGGCCACTGCCTGCCGAAGGTTGATAGCGGTGTCGGCGTATGCATCGGTCGTATGGGCTTCAGCGAGGACGCCGTCAACGCCGCCCGCAGAACGATCTATCCACAGCTCCACTACCTTTTCCGAGGAACGTTCGGCGGCTACGCCGTTACCCACACCACCGCAGACGAGTACGTGCTGACCGCCCGCTGCTCGGAGGCGGAGATCGAGGCGTTTCTTGCGAAGCGTGGCTTCTCCCGGAACCCGATCTCCGCGGTGAAAGTCCGGATGGACGGAAACACCGCTGAGGGGTCCTGGGTCTGGCGCTCGTCGCCGCTGGCGTCCTTCCAGCTCCACGTCGTCATCCACGACCTCGAGGAGGTCGAGGGGGTCGACGTCTACGCCCACTGGGAGCGGTCCTAGATCCGCCACCCCTACAAACACTACCTCGCGCGGGATTACGACGCCGAGCGGGGCGTCGCGCTGGCGCGGCACTGGCTCGTCGACGACGACGGCGAGACGCTTCGCGGCGAGGACTGCGACATCCGCTACGAGGTCGACGACTCGTTCAGCCGTCGAGCCAGCGAGTTCTTCTCGCTGTCGTACTACCGGCTCAAGGAGTTCTCTGGGTCGGTCAGATCGCGACTGCCGTTCGTCGACGGCGGCGATCGTAACTTCATCATCGACCGCGAGGACGCTCGCGTGGCCGTCTCCCCCCGGATCACCGATCGCTTCTAGAGCTCGCCGCTGCGGATCCGTTCCTCGGCCGTTCGGAGCGCGTTCTCCCGATCGAACGAGTCGACGATCGCGCGCAGTTCGGCCTCGTCGGCGTCGGCCAGCTCGCGGGCGTGGGCGGTTACGTTCGGCACCGCGCGGATGATGTTGTCGACGATCGGGACCTCCGCGACCCGGGGCGACCGCGAGAGCGGGTTGAGGTCGATTACGATCTCGGTCTTGCCCATCTCCTCGAGCGCTTCGGCGCGGTCGCCGTCCTCGAGGGGGACGACCACGACGTCGGCGGCGTAGATCCCGTCGGCGTCGACCTTCGCGCGCTGGTGGTCGAGGTTCGGGATCCGGGCGTCGGCCTCGAGTCCCTTTACCTCCTCGGCGCCGTGCTCGCGGAGGTGGTCGGCGATCGCTTCGATCCGCTCGGGCGTGCGGTTGAAGAGGTTGACCTCGAGGTCGGCGTCGACGGCGTCGGCGAGTTCGACCATCTCCCCGGGCACGAGCGCGGCGACGTTGCCGTTGATCGAGAGCACCGGGCGCTCCGCCAGCAACAGGTGGGCCGCGGCGGCGCGCTCGGCCTCGTCGGCGCTCGGGATCGTCTCCTCGCCGAGGAGGTAATCGAAGGCGCTGCCCCGCCCCTCGGCGTGCATCCCCTGGAGGTGGGTGATCCCCTTCTCGACGCCCCGCTCGATCCGGTGGCGCGTGAGCAGGTCCTGGTATCTGGGGTGGTCCTCGGGGATCTCCTCCTCGTCGTCGACGTCGGCGGAGACGGTCTCGTAATCGGTCATGATCGATCCCTCGAGAGCGTCGATGAAAAGCCGACCGATCCGCGCTACTTCAACACCGCACCCGCGGGGTGGGTCGCACACACCGCCGGCTCGTAGCCGGCGTCAGAGAGCCCGGTGCCCAGCGCGAAGACCGTCTCGCCGAGCATCGCCATCGAGGCTTGCCCGCCGACGGCCGCCACGTCCTCGAGGGCCGCCTCGAGCGTCGGCGTCAGCAACTCGGCGTCGCGGGCGAACCGCCGGGAGGCCTCCATGAACGACTCGAGCGTGGGCTCCTCGACGGTCCGCGACAGCGCCGCCTCGCCGGCCCGCGAGAGTTTCGCGGTTTCTCCCGCCAGCACGTCGGCCGTCGACAGCTCGCCGAACGGGACGTACTCGACGCGGCTCCGGGCGGGTACCGCGTCGAGCTCGTTGACCGCGGGCCCGCCGGGCTCGAGTCGGATCGGGATCCCGCCCCGGGCCTGGGCGACCACGTCGCCCAGCCCGGTTCCGGCCCGCACCTCCGCGGCGTGGGCGATCGCGACCAGTTCGTTTTGCGAGCGCCGCCGCTCGAAGACCCGGTTCGCCGCGAACGCCGCGCCCAGCGCCATCGCCCCCGAGACGCCGAAGCCGGCGCCCAGCGGGAGCTCCGAGACGGCCTCGACGCGGGCCGGGGCCTCGAGCGCCTCGAGGACGTCGAGTACCGGATCGACCTCGATCGGCTCCCCGTCGAGGACGACCGCCCGCTTGGCCGCGGGTTCGACCGTCACCTCGACGCCGTCGGTCAGCGTCACCCCTGCCCCCCGTGAGCCGGCCTTCGTCGGGTCCTCGTCCGGATGGGCGCTGAAAAATCCGGTCACGTGACCCGGGACGAACGCCGTCGCCTCCTCGCGCATCACCTCCCGATTACCGCCGGTACGGTATAACGTTGCAGGTTCGTCGCTGACGCCCCGGCACGGTTCATGGACCCGGCTTTTCCGTGCGGAGCGTCAAGGCGCCCCCAATGAACGAACGGTTCCCGACGTCGCCCCTCGAGCCGATCCCCTCCCGGTGCGACGAGCGTCCCGCTCTCGAGGACGGGTGGGACTGAGCGATGGCGACGAACACAGAATCCGGCGGTTTCGGCCGGTTCTTCCAGCGGTACACGAAGACGTGGATGCACGCCGTCGCGACGGCCGGGCTCACCGCGTTCGGGCTGCTCTCTTTCGTCCACCGCGGATTCGTCGTTCTGGCGCTCGCCTGTTATATCGTTCCGCCGATCGTCCTCTATCTCACGCGACGCGGCGACGACGCGGCCGAGAACTCGACGTCGCCGACCGACGCGGCGCTCGCGGAGCAGGGCGAGCCGAGCGGGAGCGAACGGATCGAACCCGAGGACCAGTCCGCGCCGGAGTCGGGCACCGATTCGCTCGGCCCGCCGCCGGCCGAGCCGGACTCTCGAGGCGAGTCCGGCAGCGGGGACGAACGGAAGTCCCTCGAGGAGGCATCGACGGCCGACCGCAGACCGGAAGTCGAAACGGAACCCGAGGCGGAGCCGCAGTCGGAACCCGCGAGCGAGCCGACGGCCGACGCCGACCCATCGACCGAGTCGACGGATGCAGCCGCGTCGGAATCGAAGGGAGACGAGCCGACTGGCGAGGCCGGGCCGGCGACCCAGGCGGCCGCGCCGGCGTCCGAACCGAGCGACGAGGGGGAACCGGAGTCCGAACCCGAGTGGCGGTCCGCGGACGCACCCACCGACGCGACCCTGCTCGACGCCGCGGTCGCCGAGTGCTCGAGCGCCGTCGCCGTCGGCGAGGGCGGCGTGGTCGCGGGCACGGACGGCGAGGAGTGGTCACTCCTCCTCGAGGACGGGCCCGCGGCCCAGGGCCAGGGCCTGTCCGGCGTCGACGTGACCGACGACGGCGAGGCCGCCTGGGTCGCCGGCGACGGCGGCGCCGTCGGCCGGCTCGAGGTCGAGTCAGGTCGCCACGTGGACTACTCGGCGCCCGACGACCGGACCGACAACCTGGCGGGGATCGCCGTCGCGGGCGGCGACGGCGAGGAGACCGTCCTCCTGATCAACGGCTCGGGCGAGGTGCTTCGCGGGCAATACCGCGACGGCGACTGTCGCTGGGACGAGCCCGTCCAACCGGGCAGCGGTTCGAGCCTGAGCGACGTCGTCCTCGCGGGCGCGGTCGGGTACTGCTGTGATACGAACGACGGCGTCTTCGCGACCGACGACGGCGGCCGGAGCTTCGAGCGAATCGGGATCGAGGACGCCGACGGCACTCCCGTCGGAATCGCTGCGGAGGAGGACGGAACCTGTCACCTCTGTACCGACGACGGCGTCGTCCACCGCTACGACGGCTCGCGGTGGACCCCCGAGCGGGTCTGCGAGGAGACGCTTGCGGGGATCGACGGGGTCGGGGATCGACTCGCGGTCTGTACCGCCGACGGGGCGATCCACGAGCGCGAGGATCCGACGGCCGACTGGGAGCGAGCAGACGCCGACGCGCCGACGGGGCTCGAGGCGGTCGCGCTCGGCGACGATCTGGGCGTCGCCGTCGGGGACGAGGGAACGGTGCTCGAACGGCGGTGAGCCCGATTCGTTCCGGCGAGCCCGTGGCGACCGCGTCCTCGGATCGCGAGACGCCCCCTCGCGTCAGCTCCGCCAGTAGGCCCTCGTCAGAAGCACGAGGACGGGAAAGATCTCGAGGCGCCCGATCCACATGTAGAGGATCATCAGCAGCTTCGAGGTGGTGGGGAACTCGAGGTAGCCGCCCATCGGACCGGTTACCGTCCCGAGCCCCGGCCCGATGTTACCGAGCATCGAGATAGACGTGCTCAGCACGTCGAGCAAGCTGACGTCGAAGCCGACGCGGGCCGCGTCGGCCGAGAGCAGCCCGACGCCGACCAAGAAGAGCACGAGGTACAGCAGCGTGAACGAGTAGATGCCCCGAACCGCCTCCTCGTCGAGGACGCGACCGTTCATCCGAACGGGCCGGACCGCTTCCGGGTGGATCGTGGTAAAAACCTCCCGCCGAAGCGACTTGATGACGACCAGCCACCGAAGGACCTTGATCCCGCCACCGGTCGACCCGGTGGAGCCGCCGATGAACATCGCGAACAACAGGAGTCCCTTAGTGGTGCCACTCCACGCGTCGAAGTCCATGTTCGCGTACCCGGTCGAGTTCGTCAGCGAGGCGATCTGGAAGGCCGCGTATCGCAGCGACCGCTCCACGTTCCCGCCGACCTGCCCCGTTTCGGGTGTCTCCAGCGCGGAAAGAAAGAGCACGATCGCACAGACGACCGTCAGCACCGACACCGCGCCGAGGTAGGTCCGGAACTCGTTGTCCCGCAGCAGTGTCCGCGGATCGCCTGCGATGACGTGCCACCAGAGCACGAAGTTGACGCCCGCGAAGAACATGAACGGAATCACGAGCCACTGGACGAGCGGCGAGAACGCCTCGATGCTGCGCGCCTCGGGGGAGAACCCGCCCGTCGGCAGCGTCGTGAAGCCGTGAGCGATCGCGTTGTACAGGTCCATGTTCGGCGCGTACCCCAGCAGGTGTACGCCGTACAGGAGCCCCATGTACGCGACCGTGAGCGCGATGTAGGCAATCCAGAGGACGCGGGCGGTTTCGGCGATGTGTGGCGTGAGCTTCGAGATCCCGGGCCCCGGCGTCTCCGCTCGCATCAGCTGGGCCCCGCCGACGGCCATCTGCGAGAGGATGGCGACCGCGAGGACGATGATCCCCATTCCGCCGAGCCACTGGGTGAGCTGGCGCCACATCATGATCGCGCGGGAGTGGGTGTCGAAGGAGATGTCGCCCATCACCGTCGCTCCGGTCGTCGTGATTCCGCTCATGCTCTCGAACAGCGCGTTCACCGGGTAAGCGATGGTTCCGTTTCCGGCCAGAACGTACGGGAGTGCGCCGAACGTGGCGGCGAGCAGCCACGACATCGCGACGACAAAAAACGCCTCCCGCGCGCCGGGATCGGGTTGGGGGTCCAGTCGACGTAGCGCGAATCCCGAGCCGGCGGTGATCCCCATCGAGGCGACGAAGACCCAGAGGTCCGCGCCGCCGTACGCGAGCGCGACGAGGATCGGAATCACGAACGCCAGCGAAAAGAACGCGAGGATCGTGCCGACCAGACTCAGCCCGGCCCGCCAGTCGACCCGGAGCGGCCGCGTCATTCGAACCATCCCCCGGCCGCGCCCTCGCGAACCGCGCCGCTGACAACCGACGTTCTGCCCCCCGGGGCGGCTCTCGGCGCCGGGCGCGCTATCGGCTCGGGACCCCCGCCTCGATCCGACTCGGCCGTCCTCGGGGTCGGGCTATCGGACCCGCGTTCGAACCGTTCGCTCGGACCGTCGCTCGAGGCGTTCCGATTCCAACCGGACATTTATATACCTACTTCCGATTCAGTTCTGTCTCGTAAGTATATTTCTCTTCCAACAACCCGACTCGTCGTCCGACTCGACGGCCCGGAGCGGTACCGCATCGAAGTCGCTGCGGGGGAGAACCGTCAGGACGTCGCCGGCGCGGACCTCGGTTCCGCCCGCGGCGTCAGCGTCTCGTCGGTTCGCTCGAGCGCGTCGCTGACCCGCTCGACGGCGCGTCGAACGCGGAGTTGCCGTTGGCGCGTCACACCGCCGCGGAGACCTCGTCGAGCACCCTGGCGTCGACGAAGAGCACGGCGTGATCGCCGGGCTGAGGGACCGTCTCCCCCCGGGGAACGACGAGCCGTCCGCCCCGGGAGATCGCGGCGACGACGACGCCCTCCGGAAGGTCGGCGACCGACTCGTCGATCCGGCGGCCCGTCAGCACGCTCTCGGGATCGAGTTCGATCTCGACGACCTCGGCGCGGTCGTGCTCGAGCATCGCGATCTTCTCGGTCCGATCGGTTCGGGTGAAGCGGACGATCTCTTCGGCGGTTTCCTCGCGAGGGTTGACCGCGACGTCGATCCCGACGACCTCGAAGAGGTCGGCGTACTCGGTGTTGTCGATGACGGCGACCGTTCGATCGGCCCCGATCCGACGAGCGAGCAGGGAGACGAGCAGATTCATCCCGTCGCTGTCGAGCGAGGTGACCACGAGGTCGGCCTCGTCGACGCGCTCTCGGGCGAGAACCTCCGCGTCCGTCGCGTCTCCCTCGACGACGAGCGCGCCGGGAAGCGCCTCGGCGAGTTCGCGCGCGCGTTTGCGGTCCCGCTCGATCAGCCGGGGTTCGAAGCCGTGGGATTCGAACTCCCGGGCGGTCTGGTAGCCGATCTCGCTGCCGCCGACGATCACCACGTCGTCGGTGCTCGCCGTCCCCTCGGTCACGTTTGCCAGCCCGAACTCTCCGACCGACTCGGCGTCCCCGACGACGACGATCCGATCGCCGTCCTCGAACCTTGTCTCGCCCCGGGCCACCATCAGTTCCCCGTCGCGGAAGACGCCGGCGAAGGTCACCGACCCGTCCCGACCCGAGTCGCGAACCCGACGTCCGACCAGCGGACTCTCGGGACCGACTTCGAACTCGGCCATCCGCACGAGGCCGCCGGCGAAGGTCTCGACGTCCTGGGCCCGCGGGAACCCGGAGAGGTGGACGATCTTCCGCGCGACCAGCAGATCCGTACAGATCATGAAATCGACGCCGAACGCGCCCTCTGTCCCCTCCCAGGTCTCGAGCATCGTGTGGCGACGAACGCGAGCGATCGTGAACGCGTCGGTCGCGGTCTTGGCGGTACCGCAGACGACGAGGTTGGTCTCTCCGGCGTCCGTACACGCGATGATCATGTCGGCCCGCTCGAGTCCGGCCTCGCGAAGGGTCTCGAGCGCCGTCCCGTCCCCCGTCACCGTCAGCACGTCGTGCGCGTAGGTGACGTCCTCGGCGATCCGCGGGTCGCGTTCGACCACCGCGACCTCGTGGGACCGCTCGAGGTTGGCGGCGATCGTCCGTCCGACCTGCCCCGCGCCGACGATGAGTACGTACATTGGGTGTGTTCCTCCCGGCGCGCGACGGGACGCCGGCGCCGACGGCCGTCAGTTCGCACCGCCGAGTACGACTCTAGTGACCATAAACGGCCGACCTCGAGCGCGAGCCGACCTCGGCGGCGCGAACGCACTTCCGGTCGGTCCGCCGGCCGTCAGCCTGCGGGATCAGCCCTCACCCCGAGGAGGAGGTCAGCCGGTTGATGACGGGCGTCGCCGTGACGCCGTGGAGGACGATCGAGATCACGACCACGGCGCCGACCAGCGCCCAGAGGAGGTCGGCGTCGGCGAACGCCCCCTCGTTCAGGCCGTGCGCGAGGTAGTAGAACGAGCCGATACCCCTGATCCCGAAGAAGGCGATGGCCCCCCGCTCAGCCCAATCGCGGTCGAACCCGAGCAGGCCGACAACGCCGGCAGCCGGACGAACGACCAGGACGATCGCGACCGCCGCGACCAGCGCCTCGACCGTCAGCGGCGCGAGCAACCCGCCGGCGATCGCCCCGCCGAAGAACACCATGATGACCGCCATCGCGGCCTGTTCGGCGAGCTCGCCGAGCTCGTGGAGCGCGTCGTTGTACTCGTGGGACCGCTCATAGCTCCGGATCGCCACCGCCGCGACGAAGACCGCGATGAAGCCGTACCCGCCCACGACCTCGGTAGCCCCGTAGATCAGCAGCGTTCCGGCGAGCGCCTCGAGGCCCTGCACCGACCGGGCGATCTCGGTTTTCGGGACCGTCAGGAAGATGATCCAGGCCGCGATCCGCCCGAGGACGGCGCCGAGGACGACGCCGACGACGATCCTGTAGCCGACGTCGATCAGGAGCCACTCGCCGACCCAGTTGCCGGGCGCGATTCCGACCAGCGCCATCGCGATCGCAACGTTCGTGAACGGAAACGCGAACCCGTCGTTGAGTCCCGCCTCCGAGGAGAGTGCGAAGCGAACCTCATCGCCCTTTCCCTCGCGATCCGTCTGGGGCTGGGCTTCGTCCCCCTCGCCTGGCTCCTCGACCTGAACCTCCGAGGCGAGGACGGGATCGGTCGGCGCGATACAGGCCCCCAGCAGGACCGCCGCCGGGACGACCAGTCCAACGTACCACCCCAGCAGCGCCGCGCCGGCGATCGAAAGCGGCATCGTGATCGCGAGCAGTCGCCACGTCGAGGCCCAGGCCCGCAACCCCGGAACGCGATCGAGCTTCAACCCGACCGCCATCAGTGCGACGATCACGCCGAACTCCGCGATCCGCTCGGTCAGGAGGCCCTGCTCGAGGGGATCCGGGGCTGGCAGCCCCGTCGGCAGGCCGAAGGCGAGGATCCCGAACCCGACGAAGAACATGGGGAGAGAGATCGCTCGATCGGCGACGAACCGCGGCAGCACCGCGACGCCGAACAGGACGGCTCCGAGCAGGACCAGCAAGGCGTCGTACAACTCCAGCATCGGTGTCCTCGAAACAGACGTCGATGGCGTCCTTGAGTTCCATGCAGGCGTCTGCAGAACCAATCCCTATGACCGCCCAAATCGTACGCCGTCGTATGGGTACGGACTCGCCCGCGAGCGAGGAGACGGGACGGCCGACGCGGACGCGACGCCGCCTGCTTCGGGTCGGCGGCGCCGTCGGAGTCGCACTTCTGAGCGGCTGCACCGCCGACGTCGGCGAACAACTTCCGCCCAACCGAAAGCAGCCCACGTCCGAACTGACGCCGGAGCTCCCGGTTCGAGAGCGAACGACCCTGCTCGAGGAGCGCATCGAGGCGTTCGACGGGGCGACGATCGAGGACGAGGACGGATTCGCGGCCGCGTTCGACGACGACGCACTCGAGGTCGAGTCCGTCGAGCGCTCCCAGGAGGTGTTGACGATCGAGTACGTCAATACGGAGTCGTACGCGGAGGGAGACCTCCACGACGTCGGCGCGATCGCGGGCGCGTTCGCGGCGCTGCTCGAGTCCAGATACGACGCCGTCGCGCTCGGGATCACGATCCTGGACGACGCGCCGTCGGCGTTCGGGGCGGCGGAGATCGACGCCGACTGGGCGCGGCGGTACAACGAGGGGGACCTCTCGGCCGCGGAGTACGGCGAACTGGTCGCGGGAACGGTCGAGACGGCTCGCCAGCCGCCCGAGGTCAACGCCTCCCCCGGCGAGTGACGGTTCGTCGGGGACGCGGACGGTAACAGTCCCGCCGCTCGCGCGGCTCCGCTGAAACCCTCTTCTTCGGATAGCTCCTCCCGCGGAGCTGCCGCTCGCTCCGGGCGTCGCATTCTCGTCAGAAGGTAGGTGACGGACCAGTCGGTGAATACCAGCGATCGGGGAGACAGTCCGGTTTCGGTAGCAACCAGCTTTTTTGCTGCTGGGAGCAAAATCGGTTACGCGTGTACAACGACATTTTAGTACCAACTGACGGGAGCGAATCGAGTACCGCTGCGGTGAACCAGGCTATCGCCATCGCGGAGCCTCACGGGGCGACGGTCCATTTTCTGCACGTGATAGACGTCGGAACGGAGATGTCCGCTCCCGGAAACGTTGCGCCCGAGCTCACGAAGACGCTCGAACAGGAAGCGAGCGACGTGCTCGGCAGGGCTGAAGCGCAGGCCGAGGACGCTGGTATCACAGCCGAACGAACCGTTCTCGAGGGAACTCCTCACGAAGCGATCGTTGGGTACTGTGATGACCGGACGATCGACCTCGTTGTTATGGGGGCGAGCGGCCGCTCCGGGCTCAAAGACCACCTTCTCGGAAGTACTACAGATCGCATTATCCGTTCCGTTGATATTTCCGTGCTTATAGCGCGCCCGTAGAAACGCATTGCTCTGCTACATCGAGATACCGTCCGTACCGTCGTAGGGCCGATTTTGCTCCTATCGATCGGTTGAGACTCTCTGCGGTCGTCTCGCTGGGTTCCGGAGAGTGAGTCCGTAGGGCGTGTTCTCTGGCGATTTCGCGGGAACAGCGCGAGATCTGAGACCCCACGAACTCTCGCTCGACGGTTGCGCCGTCGTCTACGGCGACAAGCGCTGCCGGTTCTGGGAGACTTCGCTTCGCTCGTCTCCCTGGCTCACCAAGTCTTCGCCCTTACGGGCTCAGACATTGGCGATCACGCGGAAACGCGCCTCGCTTACGCTCGCGGTTTCCGCTTGCTCCCAGCGACTGAGTCCTTGACGAAGTCGCTGGCGATCCCGCAAGACTCTCACTTCGTTCGAGCCTTGCTGGCTCTCAGGTTTGTCGCCTACGGCGAGAGTCGCTGACGGTCCTGGGAGACTTCGCTTCGCTCGTCTCCCTGGCTCACCAAATCTTCGCCCTTACGGGCTCAGACGTTGCCGATCACGCGGGAAGAGAACGGCCTCGCGGATGTTCTCGAGGCCTAGGATCGTCATGATCAGGCGCTCGCCGCCGAGGCCGAATCCGGCGTGGGGGGGCATCCCGTACTTGAACATCTTCGTGTAGTAGTCGAACTGCTCGGGGTCCAGGCCCTGCTGTTCGAACCCTTCGATGAGCTGCTCGTAGCGGTGTTCGCGCTGGCCGCCCGAGACCAGCTCCATGCGCGGGTGCATCAGGTCGAAGCCCGTCGAGAGCGCCTCGTCGTCGCCGTGGTCCTGGATGTAGAAGGGCTTGATCTCGCTGGGCCAGTCGGTGATGAAGTAGTGGCCGCCGACGTCGTCGCCCAGGGCCTTCTCGCCCTCGGTGGGGAGGTCGTCGCCCCAGACGAGTTGCTCGTCGAGTTCGCCCGTCGCGTTGATGCGCTCGATGGCCTCCTCGTAGCTGATTCGGGGGAAGTCGTCCTCGGGAACTTCGAACGACTCGGCGAGGCCGAGCGCCTCGAGTTCGTCCTCGCAGTTCTCGGCGACGGCCTCGTAGGCCGCCGTGACGACGCCCTCGGCGACGTCCATCGCGTCGCTCTCGTCACAGAAGGCGCCCTCGAAGTCGATTGAGGTCGCCTCGTTGAGGTGGCGGGGCGTGTTGTGCTCCTCGGCGCGGAAGATCGGGCCGATCTCGAAGACACGCTCGACGTTCGAGCCCGCGATCAGCTGCTTGAACAGCTGCGGGGACTGGTTCATGAAGGCCTCCTCGCCGAAGTACGTGATCGGGAACAGCTCGGTTCCACCCTCGGTCCCGGTGGCGACGATCTTCGGCGTCGTGATCTCCGTGCAGTGGAACTCGCGGAACGCCTCGCGGGCCGCCCGCAGGATCTCCGAGCGGATCTCGAAGATCGCCTGGACCTCCTCTTTGCGGAGATCAAGGGTTCGGTTATCGAGTCGCGTCGAGAGGTCGGCGTCGACCTTCCCCGAGGGATCCAGCGGCAGTTCGGGGTCGGCTGGGGCGACGACCTCGAGCGACTCCGGCGTAATCTCGACGCCCGTCGGCGCGCGGGGCTCCTCCTCGACGGCGCCGGAAACCTTCACGACGCTCTCGCGGGAGACGTCCAGCCCGGCCTCGACGAGGTCGTCGTCCATCTCGTCTTTCTCGAACTTGATCTGGATCTTCCCGGTCGTGTCCCGAAGGATCAGAAAGGCGATCCCGCCGAGGTCGCGGATCTCGTGGACCCAGCCGGCGACGGTCGCGTCGTCGCCCGGCTCGGCGTCGGCAGTGTAGGTTCTGTCCTGCATACCACCCGATTCCGGTCGCCGGAACTTAAGCGCAATCGTTCCGGATCGGAGCCGCGAGCGCGATCGGTAGCTGCCCGACCCGATCGCCATCCGTCGCTGCAACGCCGAGGTGTCCTCGCCCGAGGACTCTTGGTACGGTCCGAAGTACCGCCACTGCATGACGAACGCGATCAACGAGGCCGACCTCGAGTGGACCGAGTACGACCGGGGGTCGTCCCGGTTCCGGCGCAAGCAGCTCTCGAGCGCTGCCGGCGCAGACGATATCGGCTGTAGCCTGTACGAGCTGCCACCCGGCGAGCGGTCCTGGCCCTATCACTACCATACGGCTAACGAGGAAGCGTTGTTCGTTCTCGACGGCGAGGGGATGCTCCGGTGCGAACGCGGGGAGGAGTCGATCGAACCTGGCGACTTCGTGACGCTTCCCGCGAGCGAGGATGGCGGTCACCAGGTCGTCAACGACAGTGACCGTGACCTCCGATACCTGATGGTCTCGACGATGGTCGAACCCGACGTCACCGTCTACCCCGAGATGGACAAGTTCGGCGTCTTCGTCGACTCCCCGCCGGGCGGAGAGGGGGAGCGCTCGCTCCACGGCTACTACCGACTCGAGGACGCCGTCGACTACTGGGAGGACTGAGCCCTCACGGGTTACCGCTCGTGGACGGTCATCGGGATCTCGTCTTTCGGACGGGCGGTGATCGTCGCCATCAGGTCCAGATTTTCGGTTCCGGGGACGAGCTCGAGGTGGTAGTCCTGATAGATCGTCGCGAGGATCAGCCGGGCCTCGAGCATGGCAAACCGGTCGCCGATACACCGGCGCGGACCGGCTGCGAACGGGAAGTACGCCAGCTTCGGCAGGTCGGACTCCATCTCGTCGGTCCAGCGTTCGGGCCGGAACGCGAGGGGATCGTCGTACCAGCGGGGGTCACGGTGGACGACCCACTGGTGCATCCGGATCGTCGCTCCCGGTTCGACCTCGTAGCCGCCGATGATGTCGGGCTTGACGGGCTCGCGGACGATCCCCGGCACGGGAGGGTAGAGCCGCATCGACTCCTTGACCACCTGCTCGGTGTACGTCAGGTCGGAGAGATCCGCCATCGTCGGCGTCTCGCCGCCGAGTTCGGCCTCGAGTTCGTCGATGAGCCGTTGTTCGACGGCCGGGTTCCGCGCGAGGAGATGGGCGGTAAACGTCAGCGAGAGCGCCGTCGTCTCGTGGCCGGCCAGCAGCAGCGTCACCACCTCGTCGCGGATCCCCTCGTCGGAGAGCGTGTTCCCCTCCTCGTCGGTCACCTCGAGGAGCTTCGAGATGACGTCCTGCTCGGTCGGGTTCGCCCGTCGTTCCTCGATCAGCGGGTAGATCACGCCGTCGAGCTCCGCTCGTGCGCGCTGAATGCGTCGTCTGGAGGGGGTCGGCACCTGCGGCGGGAGAACAAGATGAGAGAGGCTCTCGGTCGCGAGCATGAACTCCTCGAGCGCGGAGCCGACGGTGTCGACGTGGTCGTCGATGTCGACGCCGAACAGCGCCCGGACGACGATCCGCAGGGTCACCTCCATCATGTCCTCGTGGAACGAGCGGGTCTGGCCGTCCGCCCACTCCTCGAGCGCGTTCTCGGTGAACGCGGTCATCATTTCGGCGTACTCTTCGATCCGGTCGGGTGCGAACGCGGGCTGGATGAGATGGCGATTTCGGCGCCAGACCGCGCCTTCGCTGTTCAGAATGCCGTCGCCCGTAACCGGTTTGAGAACGTGCTGGAAGCGGGCTCCCTTGATGTAGTTCTGGTTGTTCTGGACGAGCACCTGCTCGATGTAGTCGGGGTGGTTGAGCTGGTAGACGGGGCCGGTCGGATCCTCCCAGTAGGCGATGTCGCCGTACTCGCGGGCGGTTTCGGTCATGAAGCCGTAGGGATCGCGGAGGAAGGCGAGCTGGTTCCCGACGAGGGGGAGGCCGTTCGGTCCGGGCGGGTGATCGTCAGTAACTGCAGGTGTCTCGCTGCTCATATACCGTCGCCGACGGGCGCCAGTCCCCTATGTCTGAACCCGATCATCCCCGGTGTATTTATACCCGGTCCGAGAGCGTCCGGTCGTGTGCTCCCGTCTCGAACCAAAGGCGAGCCGACTCACCGTCGGTAGCGGTCCGCCCGACAACGCCGGGCGACAGACGCGCACAGGGAACGACTGGATGCCGCCCCAGGGAGGACGATGCGCTACGCCACGGTCACGCTGAGGTGGCGTGGTCGGCGGCTCACGCCGACCGACGAGCGCTTCGGCCACGACGATGCGATCACGGTCGAGTCGATCCGCTACGTGAATCCCGTCAGCGACGACGACGACCGGTACGTCGAACTGCTCGAGGTTCGCGGCGACCTCGCGGAGATTCGCTCGCTGCTCGCGGAGTCGCCGACCGTCCTCGAGTTCGCCGTCACCGGCAGTGACGACCGCGGCGTCGTCTACGTTCAGTGGCGGCGTGCCGACCTCGTCGACGAGCTCCTGTCGATCCTCCGCGAGCACGAGATCGTCGTCGACTGGCCGATGCGCTTCGTCGGGATCGACGGCGATCGAGGGCTCGAGATCACGGCGATCGGGACGAGTCGAGCGATCCAGCGAGCGGCCGCGGACCTCCCCGAGGGGATCGGGGTCGAACTCGAGCGACTGGGCGAGTACGAGCCCGGTGTCGATCCCGGAGCGACCATGACCGAGCGCCAGCGGGAGCTGTTCGCCGTCGCCGTCCGGGAGGGCTACTACCAGGTCCCCCGCGAGACGACACATCGGGAGCTCGCCGAGATCCTCGATCTCGCACCCTCGACCGTCGGCGAACACCTCCAGCGCATCGAGGCGAAGCTGGCCACCGCGTACGCGACCTCGATGCGGTGAGATGCGATCCCGTCGCCGGCGTCCCGCCTCGCTTTTCCCGACCCGCCACGAGTATCGACACATGGACGACCTCGAGACGCTCGCCGAGTCGATCCGGAACGCCGACACTGCGGCCGTCCTCACGGGTGCCGGCGTCTCGGCGCCCTCCGGGATCCCAACCTTCCGGGGCGACGACGGCGTCTGGGAACGCTTCGACGAGGGACAGTTCACCTACGGTCGCTTCCGGAGCGATCCCGAGGGGTTCTGGGCGGATCGCCTCGAGCTCCAGGAGGCCATGTTCGGCGGCGACTACGAGCCCAACCCGGCCCACGAGGCGCTGGCCGCGCTCGAGCGGGACGGCCACCTCGAGGCGGTACTCACCCAGAACACGGACGGGCTCCACGCCGACGCGGCGGCCGCCGTCCGGGGCGACGACGTCGACGAGCCGAGGGTCGAGACCGCGGACTCGGTCCTCGAGCTCCACGGTAACGCCCGCCGGGTCAGGTGTGCGGACTGCGGGCGCCGTCGTCCGGCCGACCCGGTCCTCGAGCGGGCCGCCGACGGCGAGCTCCCGCCGACCTGCGACTGCGGCGGCGTCTACAAGCCCGACGTCGTGCTCTTCGGCGAGCAGCTTCCGGGCGCGGTCATCCAGCGCGCCCGCTCTCTGATCCGCGAGAGCGACGCCTTCCTGGCGATCGGCTCCTCGCTGGCCGTCGAGCCCGCGGCCTCCTTGCCCCGGCGGGCGTCCTCGAGCGGCGCGACGGTCGGGATCGTCAACCTCGAGTCAACTCCCTGCGACGACGCGGCCGACGTCGTCCGCCGTGAGGACGTCACCGAGGCGCTGCCGCGGCTGCGGGAGCTGGTCGTCGAGGGCTGAGGGTCCCGAGAACGGGCGGCCGCGGCCGAGTCAGGCGTCGTTGGCCGCCTCGACGGTCGCCCGGAGCGCGTCGACGCCCTCGTCGTGGGCCAGGTCCCCGACGACGATCACGTCGGCGTACTGGGCCATCGCGTGTGCCGAGTCGTAGTCGCGGATCCCGCCGCCGTAGAACAGCGTCGACTCGTCGATGCCACGGCTGGCGGCCTCGACGACCTCCTCGTCGCCCAGCATGCCGGAGTACTCGAGGTAGACGATCTCCTGGCCGAACATGCGCTCGGCGACCGTGGCGTAGGCCTCGACGTCGTCGGGGCCGAGGTCGCAGTCGGCCTCGGTGAGCGTCGCCACGTCGGCCTCGGGGTTCATCACGATGTAGGCCTCGGTCGTCGTCCGATCCCAGTCGATCTCGCCGATCCGGACCCACTCCTTGTGGGCCTCAGTGATCCAGAACGGCGAGCCGGCGTTGAACACCGTCGGGATGAGGTAGCCCTCGAGGGCGTCGTTCTCGACGACGACGCTCGGGTTCGCGGGCTCCTGGTAGAGCGGAACGTCGTGTTCGGCGCAGGCCTCGATGACCGCGGTCATGTTTTCCTCGGTCATCCCCATCGTGCCGCCGATCTCGATCGCGTCGGTTCCGGTCGCACAGAGGTCCCCGAACGTGACCCCCTCGGGGAGCTCCTTGTCCGGGTCGAGCTTGAGGACGTGATTCCAGTCGGACCAGGGCGCAGTCATACCGCCCCGTTTCCCGACAGCCAGCAAAAACGCTACGAAACGGCCGCGAGACGGCGGTCCCTGAGCCGCCCGACGCACTCGGTCGCGGTCGCTCCTATCCCGACGGAGCGCGTCGGGCATCGAGGTTGTTTTCTCCCTGGGGAACGGTGGCCACGGTATGAGCGATCGGGTCGAATCGACCGACGGGTCGACCCTGGAACGACAGCGACTCCGGGCGGTCGCCGACGCCCTCGACGGCGGCGTCGTCCAGCTCGACGCCGCGGAGCGGATCGTCGCGGTCACCGACGACGTCCTCGAGATCGCCGGCTACTCGCGGGAGCGTCTCCTCGACGCCCCCGCGGCCGCGCTGTTCGACGACGCCGTCCTCGGGAGCGACGGCGGGTCGAAACGGCGGCGCGTGTCCGGATCGATCGAGACGGCCGACGGCCGGAGCGTCGACTGCAGCGTTCGCCTCGAGCCCCTCGCCGAGGACGGGGACGACCGCGGCGCGGTCTGTATCGTTCGGTTCCCGACCGACGCCGAATCCGACCGCGGTTCGGCTCGTAATCGGCGCCTCGAGCGACGGGTCGAGCAGCTCTCGGCCGAGCTCGACACCGTGTTCGAGCGAATTTCGGACGCCTTCTACGCCCTCGACGAGTCGTGGCGGTTCACGTACGTCAACGATCGCACGGCCGAGTTGCTCGGTCGACCCGCCGACGACCTGCTCGGGACGGCGATCTGGGAGGCGTTTCCGGAGCTCGTCGACTCTCACCTCGAGGAACGGTTCCGGACGGTGATGGCGACGAAAAAGCCACTCTCGTTCGAGCGCTACTCCGAGGCGCTCGGGATCTGGGCCCAGATGGACGTCTACCCGACCGAGGCGGGGCTGTCGGTGTACTTCCGGGACGTGACCGACCGAATCGAGCGCGAGCGCCGTCTCACCGTGTCCGAACGGCGGTACCGGACCCTCGCCGAACACTTCCCGAACGGGGTCGTCGCCCTGCTCGACCGCGACGGCGAGTACACGCTGGCTGCGGGGCGGGGGTTCGACGGACTCGACGTCGACCCCGCGGATCTCGAGGGGGTGCACTTCCGGGACGTCTGGGGAGCACCGATCGCCGAGACGATCGAACCCGCCTACCGACACGCCCTCGAGGGCGAGCAGCGACGGGTCGAACTCGAACGGAAGGGGCGGACGTGGCTGCTCTGGGCCGTTCCGGTTACCGACGACGCGGGGGCGGTCGGGGCAGTGCTGACGATGGCCCAGGAGGTCACCGAACGGAAGGAACGCGAGCGGTACCTGCAGGACGCGAAGGCCCAGCTCGAGGCCGCGACCGAGGCCGGCACGGTCGGGACCTGGGAGTGGCACGTCCAGGAGGATCGGTTCGTCGCCGGCGCCGCCTTCGCCAAGACCTTCGGGGTCGATCCCGAGGCCGCACGCGAGGGGGTCTCCCTCGAGCGATTCGTCTCGTCGATCCACCCGGCCGATCGCGAGCGCGTCGAGGAACGCATCCAGGCCGCCCTCGAGAGCTGCGGGGAGTACGAGGCGGAGTACCGCGTTCGAAACGCCGACGGCGAGGTGCGCTGGATCGTCGCCCGCGGCCACGTCGAGTGCGACGCCGACGGCGCGCCGAACGCCAGCTCGAGACCCACAAGCGCCAGCTCGAGACACTGTTCGAGCTGCTTCCGGTCGCGGTCGTCGTCGCCGACGCCGACGGCCGGCTCATCGACGCCAACGAGACCGCCCGGGAGCTGTGGGGCGGCGACGTCTTCGACGCCGAGTCGGTCGCGGAGTACGACCGCTACGACGGCTGGTGGGTCGACACCGGCGAGCCGATCGAGCCCGAAGAGTGGACCATGGCCCGCGTCCTCGAGGGCGAGGAGGTCGCCGACCCCGACGTCCACGAGATCGAGACCGTCGACGGCGACCGCCGGATCGTGATGACCCACGGGATGCCCGTCAGGGACGAGCGTGGCGAGATCAGCCGCGGCGTGATCACCCAGACCGACGTCACCGAGCGACGGGAGTACCAGCGCCGCCTCGAGGAGACGATCGAGAAGCTCGAGACCTCCAACGAACGCCTCGAGCAGTTCGCCTACGCGGCCTCCCACGACCTCCAGGAGCCCCTGCGAATGGTCTCGAGTTACCTCCGGCTGATCGACCAGCGCTACGGCGATCGTCTGGACGCCGAGGGCGAGGAGTTCCTCGCCTACGCCGTCGACGGTGCCGACCGTATGCGCGACATGATCGACGGGCTGCTCGCGTACTCGCGGATCGAGACCGCGGGCGAACCGCTCGAATCGGTCGATCTCGAGGGCGTGTTCGGTGAGGCCTGCAGCGAGCTCCGCGGCCGAATCGAAGAGTCGGGCGCCGAGATCGACGTGGAGCCGCTGCCGCGGGTCGAGGGCGACCACCGGCAGCTCCGCCAGCTGTTCCGGAACGTGCTCTCGAACGCCCTCACCTACTCGCGGGAGGGGATGCCGAGGATCGCGGTCTCGAGCGAACGCCGGGGCTCGAACTGGCGGCTCTCGGTCCGCGACGAGGGGATCGGGATCGATCCCGCGGAGACCGAGCGCATCTTCGAGGTGTTCCACCGCCTGCACACCCACGACGAGTACGCGGGCTCGGGGATCGGGCTCGCGCTGTGTCGACGCATCGTCGAGCGCCACGGCGGAGAGATGTGGGCCGACTCCGAGCCCGACGAGGGATCGACGTTCACGTTCACGCTGCCCGCAGTCGACGAGGAGTGAACGCCGCAGGACGGGGCCGACGCCCGCTCAAACGCCCTTGCTCATCAGGTGGCTGCGGAGGACGTCCGCCTCCTTGTTTCCGGTGCCGGTGTTGACCGCGACGACCGTCTCGTCGCCGTCGAACGCGCCCCGGTCGGCGAGCTCGTAGAGGCCGCTGATCGCCGCGGCGCAGGTCGGCGCCATCTCGAGGCCCTCCCGTTTCGCCACCGCGATCGCGGCGTCGAGGATCTCGGGGTCGTCGGTCGCGACGGCGCCCCCGTCGCTGTCGCGGATCGCCTCGAGGATCCACGGGCTCGCGCCAGGATCGGGGATCTCGATCCCGCCGCAGATCGTGTCCGGGTGTTCGACGGGTTCGTGGGCGTCGCGGCCGTCCTCGACGGCCTCGACGATCGGCGCACACCCCGACGCCTGGGCGGCGTAAAACGACGGCACCGCGTCGGTCAGGCCGAGGCGCTCGAACTCGCGGGCCGCCTTGTACATTCCGACGAGCCCGACGCCGCCCCCTGTCGGGTACGAGACTACGTCGGGGCTCTCCCACTCGAGTTGTTCGGCGATCTCGTAGAACATCGTCTTCTTGCCCTCGTGGCGGTACGGCGTGGCGAACGTCTGGAGGGAGTACCACTCGTCGTGGGCCTCGAGGCCCTCCTCGAAGGCCGTGACGGCCTCGCCGATCCGCCCCCCGACGACGTTCATGTCGCCGCCGTGGACGTTGATCATCGCCTTGTTCGTGAACCCGGACCGGGAAGGGACGTAGACGTGCGACTCCATCCCCGCTCGTCCCGCGTAGGCCGCGGCGGCCTGACCCGCGTTGCCCGCCGAGGCCAGCGCCACGTCGGTCGCGCCGTGCCCGTCGGCGGCCGTCACGGCGACAGTCTGACCTCGGTCCTTGAACGTCCCCGTCGGATTCCGTCCCTCGTCTTTGATCAGCAGCCGACCGACGCCCAGTTCGTCGGCCAGGGTCGGACATTCGACCAGCGGCGTCGCCCCCTCGTCCATCGTCACGGCCGACTCCCGGGGAAAGGGAAGCAGTTCCTCGTAACGCCACAGCGAGTCGAACGGTCGCGTGGCGAGAGCCTCGCGGTCCAGGTCGACGGCGTCGTAGTCGTAGCTCGGGTCGAGGATTCCACCGCAGTCCGGACACCGGTGGCCCTCCGCGGCGGCGTCGAACGTCGACTCGCAGTCGACGCACTCGAGGCCTCTAAAGGCGGCTGTCGTCTCCATAGGGGTGTGTTCACGGCGCGGGACTAAGGGTTGTTCATCGGTTCTCGAGAGCGGGGTCCCGGTTCCGGGGTCAGACGGCGGGACGCTCGCTCGAGGGCTCGCCGTCGGCTCCCTCGAGCGAGACCGGATGGAGGTCGCCCCAGGTGTGCCCGATGACGTAGTAGGCCGCGACCAGCGCGTAGAACGCGACGATCGCACCCAGTACGGTTCCGACGAGCGGAACGGCGTTGAGGATCCCCGAGACGAACGAGCCGACGACGACGATCCCGAACGCCAGCAGCCACCCCGTCGCGTACGTTCCCGTCGCGAGGACCGAGCGCAGTTCGTCGACGTCGAACCCCGCGCCGATGCGTCGCTCGCTCGCGAAGTTCGCGATCGCCGCGGGCGAGACGTACGCGGCCGCGACGAACGCCGCGAGAGTGACTGCCCCGGCGAGGAGGAACCCGATCGCGCCGATCGTTCCCGGCGACTCCCCGGTGGCGAGCCAGACGCCGCCGAACAGGATGGCGCCGACGACAGCGGGAACCAGCGAGTACGCGAGCAGGATCGCGAACGCTTTCGCCCCGTCGATCGTCAGGTCGCCCCAGTCCTCGAAGCGGGGGGCCTCGTCGTCGTCGCGGCTGGTCCGATCCAGCACGCGGACGACGTACCCCCAGACGAGAAAGAGCGGGATCAGCAGGAACCCGAACAGCAGGCAGAGCCCGCCGATGATGCTCGTCTTCAGCGCGTCGTCGCTGTCTTTCAGGTAGGTGAGTGATTCTGATAGCATGATTCTCTCGACCGACTGCAGTCGCTCGCGGTCGATCGAGAGCTATACGCGTGGCAGCTATATCAGGTGCTCGTCGCCTCGAGCGCCGGAGATCGACTCGAGTACCGCGGTGGCTCTACCGGCTATCGAGTCGTCGAGGGCGCGGTTCGAGCGACTACCGGTGGAGCATCGCTCGAGGAACACGAGTCCGAAGAGACAGAAGTTCAGTTGTCGCCGGTCTTGGACTGCCACTCGTAGTCGCGGCGCTTGGCGGACTTGCCGAAGCCGCACGACGAGCAGACCTTCTTTTTCGTGTGGTAGGACTTCTCTCCGCAGCGACGACACTTCGTGTGCGTCGTCTTGTTCTTCTTTCCTTGGCTCGGGGTTCCTGCGCCAGTCATGGAGTGATCGAAACGACGTTATCGCCGCGTATAATCGTTGTGTCTTCGACCGGATCGTCGTCGTTCACCTCGCGGTCGGCAGCCCTCGAGACGTCCTCGAGCACGAGGTTCATGTGCTGGTCGTAGCCCGTGAGATCGCCGACGTACTCGTCGCCGCTCTTGAGGCGCACGGTAACGCGTTCGCCGAGCGACGCCTCGAGAACGTCAAGCGGTCGTCCACTCATACGACACACCGCAAGTGTTGGACACTTAATCGTACCGGTCGAGCCTCCGAAATTCCCGGTTCGGTGGCCGTCGACGCGCTCGAACAAGCCAAACGGCTAAGTGATCGCTCGCCGACTCCCCCGACATGGGAGAGAAGAAGTTTACCCTCATCGAGCTGAACCTCCAGGGCGACCACCAGTTCGGGCCCAGAGCGATGGACGAGGCGTTGCCCTTCGGCCGGAGCGGCGACGCCGAGGCCCTCGAGGAGGAACTCGACGACGAGAGCGAGGAGGCCGACGAATCCGGCGGGAAAGGCGGCGCGATCGGCGCGTTGCTCGCGCTGGCCGTCCTCGTCGCCCTCGGCGTCGCGGCCAAGAAGTACACCGAGGAGGACGAGGACGAACTCCCCGAGGGCGAGCAGCCGGACGTCGTCGTCACGTAACGCGAGCCGAACCCTTTTGCGTTCGCTGCCCGTACGCTCGGCCGTGAATCTCTATCGTAGTGCCCGCGCCGTCGCCGGCGCCTCCGGCGACAGCGTGATCGACTGGCAGTCGGCCGCCGAGGGGGCGAAGGCGGCGACCGACCCCGGCTCGCTCGAGCTCGAGCCCGGCGAGCGGGAGGCCTACGCCCGCGACGTGCGCGAGGCCCGCGCCGCGGTGCGGTCGGTTTCGGGCGCCGAGTTCGACGTCCCCGACACCGTCGAGATCCAGAACCGCCACCACTGGATCGACGCCAACGTCGAGACGTTCGAGCGGGTCATGGGCGCCCTCGAGACCCCCGCCGGGGCCTTCCCGGGGGTCGCGCGCACGATCAACACCGGGACGATGACCGTCCTGTTGGCGTTTCTGGGACGAAACGTGCTCGGCCAGTACGACCCGCTGTTGCTCGCGGACACCCCCGCCGAGGACCACGCGCTCTACTTCGTCCGGCCCAACATCCACAAGGCCGCGGACGCGCTCGAGGTCGATTCCGACCGGTTCCGCCGCTGGATCGCGTTCCACGAGGTGACCCACGCCGCCGAGTTCGGCGCGGCGCCGTGGCTCTCGGAGCACCTCGAGGAGCGGATGCGGGACGGGATCGCCGACCTCTCGACGGGGTCGTTCAACAAGGCGGCATTTACGGACCTCGACGCGGCGATGACCGTCGTCGAGGGGTACGCCGAGTTGCTGATGGACCACGCCTTCGACGACGAGTACGAGGACCTCCGTCGCAAGCTCGACGCCCGCCGTCAGGGACGGAGTCCCCTCCAGAAGCTGTTCCGGCGCCTGCTCGGGCTCGGGCTCAAGGAACGCCAGTACGAGCGCGGAAAGAACTTCTTCGAGCACGTCGTCGCGGTGCGGGACGTAGAGACCGCGAGCCGGGTCTGGGACCGGCCCGAGAACCTCCCCACGCAGGACGAACTCGATTCGCCGGGACTGTGGATCCAGCGGATGGGGCGCTGAGACGGTCTACTGTGGCGATTTGCCGAACCGACCGCAGGCCGGTTCGCGGTCGCTTCGGAACGGGCACACAGTAGCCAAGGACTTCTTAGCCAAGGACTTCTCTCGACCGGGACGGTTTCCGCTTCGACCGTCGCTACTCCAGAATCCAGCGGAGATACCAGAACAATCCGCCCCCCGCCGCCAGCCCGACGCCCATCGCCAGCCCGACCTGCGGCAGCGCGGCGCCCCCCTGGAACGCGATCAGCCCGCAGGAACCCGCGACCAGCAGGATGAACGCGATCCCGAGGCGGGTCGAGGGTGCCGTCAGGGCGCCCGTCCTCGGCGGGCGGCGATCGGGACCCCGGCCCCGGCTCATAGCTCGTTGGCCGTGCTGACGTGCATCGTCCGGAACAGCCACGCGGGCGCGTCGTCCCCGTTCGTCTCGGCCGCGTTCGCACCGCCGGCGTCGCTCGAGTCGACCCCGTCGTCGGAGCCGACCGCCTCGCGACGAACCAGCGTCCCGCTCCAGCGGGTGTCGAACCGACGGTCCGTCCCGGCTTCGAGGTCGGTCCAGGCCATCGTCACCTCGTCGGCGAACGTGGCGTACTCGCCGTCCTCGGCCACCGAGAGCCGGCGACTCTCGACGGACCAGTCGGTCGTCGTCTCGGTCTGGCTCTCGAGGGCGTCGGCGACGGCCTCGTAGCCGAACAGCGCCTCGCTGATGCCGAACTTCGTCGTCGATTCGTCCGCGAGGAAGTACGGCGGGAGGGGCTCACCCTGGCGAAGCGCGTCGTAGTACGCCCGGACGACGGCCGCGGCTGTGTCGCTCATACGATACGCTGTCGGAGTCGGTCGTCAAAGACTCACCGGACCCGACCCGGCCCTGCCGAGGGTGGCCTACATGAAGCCCCGATCGACCTCGTCGGTCTCGATGAGGTCCTCGAGCTCGGCGCTCAACAGCTCGTCGGCCTCCTCGAACCGGTCCGAGAGGTCCTCGAGTTCGTCGGGCCGATCGTACTGATCGTACTCCATCGGGCCGAAGGCGGGGCTCTCGATCGCGTCCATCACGTCGTCGAACAGGTCCTGGGGCCGGGTCGGCGCGTCCGAGTGGGTCTCGAGGACCGTCTCCAGGCGCTTCGAGACCGTCTCGGCGTGATCCTCGTCCTCGGGCGGGGACTGGACCGCGAAGCGCCCGCCCGAGTCCCGTTCGGGCAGAAACGAACCGATCTCGTCGTCGAGGCTGCGGGCCACCTTCGTCCCGACGCCGCGCACCTCGAAGGGGTTTTTCGCGTACGTCTTGAGGAAGAAGACCCCCGCCCGGGGATGCGCGAGGTACATGTCCTCGCCGACGCCGCCGGCCCGGTCGCCGGCGACCGCCCGCCAGTCCTCGGGGTCGACGCTGCGCTCGGTGACGTCCTCGAGCACGTCCTGCCACTCGCGGATCCGCATACCGAACGGTTGTCGCGGGGACAGAAAGAACGTATCGGTTGCGTCGACGTGCGGAGAGAGCGCCGCGGAACCGAAAGGAATACGATCGCGCTCCCGACAGCGAACCCACTCCCGAACACCTATGACCGCAGGTCGACGTCCGTCGGTCGGCGAACTGTTTCGAACCGAACCCCTCCTGACCACGCTGCTGGCGGTCGGTCCGCTCGCGCTGGCCGTCGGCCAGCTCGCCAACGGCTACGTCAACGGTCTCTCGCCGATCGTGACGCTTCCGTTCGCGTTCGTCATGGTCGCGTTCGCGGCCGTCGCGACCGCCCACCACGCGGCGCGGTACCGCCGACTGCGGCTCGAGGCCGACCTCGAGGGCTGATCGAGGCGCGGTTCAGGGGGTCGTCCCGTCGCGCTCCCGTCGATCGATCCGGATCCCCCTGGCCGCGGTCGCCTTGAACGAGGCGCGGATCGGCCGTCCGGGCTCGATCGCCAACCGGTCCGCGCTGGCGTTCGTAATCAGTGCCTGCAGCTCCGCCTCGTCGTCGATCCGAACGGTTACGCGAGTGATCGCGTCGCCCTCCTCGAGCTCCGCGACGACCCCCACGAACCGGTTTCGAAGGCTCGTCTCGTCCGCCCGCAGCGAGTCGTCCGGCTCGCCGAGCACGACCGCGTCGGAGCGAACGGTGATCTGCACGTCGGTCGCCTCCGCTGGGACGAGCGCCGCGATCGGACCGATCGCCGTCTCGACGGTGGCCAGCTCCCCGGTTCGGTCCCGAACCCTCCCCGAGAACACCGACTCCGTCGCCCGCGCGACGCCGTCGAGTTCGCTCTCGTGGCGATCGAACCGCTGGCGCAACTCGTGTGCCGTCGGCGTCAGCTCGGTTCCGCCGCCGTCGCTGCCCCCTCGTCGACGCTCCGTGAGCTCCCCGACGGCATCCTCGATCTCGACGACCCGACGCTGGAGCCACGCGTACGAGCGGCCGAGCTCGTCGGCCGCCCCGTGCAGCGAGCCGCACCGCTCGATGGCGTCCAGCATCTCGATGTCACGTCGGTCGATCGTCACGTCGTCGACGGCGAGTTTCGTGCTGTATTCTTTCTCGATCGTCATTCTCGAATCCGAGTCGGTAAACGGCGGCGAACGTCGCCGTCTCGAGTTGGCATACTAGCTCGCCGTCGATAAAGCTCCGGGTACGCTCGCCCGTCGGATTCTCGAGAACGTTCCCGGTGCGTCCGACTTCGACGATACCGGTTCCGGGCCGAACACGTCGCCGCGTGCCGATCCACCGCCGTGTTCTCGAGGCCGACCTCCCCGTCACGGCGTCTCGGCGTCGGGATCGATGGCCACCGAGCGGGCCGCTCGAGCCTCGTAGGCGTCGTACCCCGCAAGCCCCGCGACGAGCAGGCCGGAGACCAAGGTGCTCCAGAACCCGTTGGTCATCCCGAACAGCGCAGGCGCGACGATCAGCCAGATCCCGAGGACCGCCACCAGCGAAGCGACGCCGACCGAGAGCGGAACCCTGTTGAGCAGTCGGTAGCAGTTGTACGCCCCCGCGACCAGGACGACGCTCCCGACGAGGGCGTTGTTCCACAGCGCGGCCGCCCCGAACTCGTAGACCAGCGCCGAGACGGCGACCCAGGCGCCGATCACGGCGACGGCCGCGCTAATGAGAGGGGTGTGACGCCGTCGCTCCTCGCTCGCGATCGGGGCGGAACCGCCCCCGGGATCCCGCCCGCGGCCGTCGCGGTCTCCGGTCCCGGCTCCCGACTCGGCCTCAGCGGGGCGGCGGTCCTCCGGCGACGCGTCGGATCGACGGTCGTCACCGTTGGAGTCGTTCACGGCGGCCGGGGTTCGCCTCGAGCCTCCAAAAGGAACGCGACCGTTACGGGGGACGAATCGGACGCCGCGGGAGTAAGCCGACGTTACGGGTCGGCCGACCCGGCCCTCGCGGCGCGATCGATACCGTTTTTGACGCCTCGACCGTGACGACAGGCGTGGACGTACGCGGAACGGTCGCCGACGAGGTCGAGGTGCGCTCGGTATCGACCAGCTACGGCGAAACCGACCTCGCCGAGGTGCAACTGGTTCGGACCGAAACCGGCGCCACGAGCCACGACGAGCGCTCGCTCGAGGATCCCGAGCCGACCACGGTGACGCTGTGGAACAAGTGGACCGAGTCGGCCGAGCTGCTCGAGCCCGGGATGGAACTGCTCGTTACCGACGCGGAAACCGACGACTACCGTGGTGAAACGCGGTACAAGACGACGGGGGAGTCCTACGTCGTCGTCGAGCCGAGCTTCCTCGTGAACGTAACCGCGATCCGAAACTGGACGGAGTGTCCGCGGCTGTACTACCTGAACAAGCTCTCGGGGGTGCCGCTGAACTACCCCGTGGTGAAGGGGACGCTGGTCCACGAGGTGTTCGGCGACCTCCTCCGGGGCCGGGAGCTCGAGGAGTCGATCGACGCCCGGGTCGAGGAGCGGGGGCTCCAGCTCGGCCTGCTCGGCGAGGACCCGGCGTCAGTCGCCGAGGACGTCAGGCAGAACGCGAAAGCGATCGAGGGCTGGCTCGAGCAGGGTCGGCTGACTGAAGACGATTCCTGGCGATCCGAACAGCTGCTCATCAGCGAGACCTTCGGCATCCGCGGGCGAGCCGACGCGATTCGGCGTGGCGCGCCCGTCGAGCTCAAGACGGGGAAGAACCTGAAGAAGGAACCCCGGTTCAAGGACAAGGTCCAGGCCGCCTGCTACGCCCTGTTGCTCGAGGAACACGGCGGGAGCGTCGACACCGGGACGCTGCTGTACACCAAAAACTCCGCGCTGGATCGCAACGAGGAGACCGGCGACCTCACCCCAGCCAAGGAGTTCTCGATGGGCGACGGCCTGCTGAAGTACGTCGTTCGATTGCGCAACGAGATCGCCGCGGCAGAGGTCGCGGGCGACGTGCCGACGGGCTACGAGGGCAACGCCAAGTGCGAGTACTGCTTCGAGCAGGACACCTGCATGGTCGTCTCGGGGCGGCTCGACCAGGAGTCGAAGGCCGGCCAGATCGGCCAGCCCCTCCCCGCGGAGGAACGGGAGTACTTCGAGCGGTTCTCCGGGGCGATCGAGGCCGAGCGCCGGGAGGTCCACCGCGAGTACGCCAAGCTCTGGGAGCAGGACGCCCAGGAACGGGCCGACGACGACCGCGCGCTGATCGACCTCGAGTTCGTCGAGCGACGTGAGCTCGAGGCGGGCCGGTGGGAGCTGCGGGCCCGCCGAACGGGCGGGGCGAGCTCGAAGCTCCGGGAGGGGGATCTCGTCCTCGCGAGCGATGGCCACCCGGTTCGCGGCCAGTCGGAACTCGCGCGGATCGAGCGCCTCGACGAGGAGGAGGTCGTCCTCACGGCCGACGAACCCGTCGCGGTCACCCGGCTCGACGTCTACCCCTCGGAGCTGACGACCGATCGGCTGCTCGTCGCGTTACACGACATGCTCCTGAAGGGCGACGAGCGACGCAAGGACGTGCTGTTCGACCGGGCGAACCCCGAGTTCGACGCTCCTGACGAGACCTTCGTCGACAACAACGACGCCCAGGACGAGGCGGTTCGAAAGGCCGTCGGCGCGCGGGACTGCGCCCTGATCCACGGCCCCCCCGGAACCGGGAAGACCCACACTATCGCCCGCACCGTCCGCGCGATGGTCGAGCGCGGCGAGCGAGTCCTGCTGTCGGCCTTTACCAACCGGGCGGTCGACAACGCCCTCGAGGCCGTCCTCGAGCAGCTGGGGGACACGATCGACGAGCACCGGGTCGTCCGCGTCGGCTCGGAAAGCGGCGTCCGCGAGGACATGGAACCGTACCGCCTCGAGCGGGCGGGCGATCCCGAGGAGCGACTGGCCGAACTCGAGGACGCGCGGGTCGTCGCCGCGACGACGGCGACCTGTGGCTCCCGCGTTATGAAAGAGCAGTCGTTCGACGCCGCCCTGATCGACGAGGCCGCGCAACTGACGGAGCCGGGGACGTTCGCGGCGACGAACCTCGCCGAGCGGTTCGTCCTGGTAGGCGACCACGAGCAGCTCCCGCCCGTCGTGCGCGCAGAGAACGAGCTCACCGAGTCGCTGTTCGAGCGCCTGGTCGACCTCCACCCCGACGCGGGCGTGATGCTCGACCGCCAGTACCGGATGAACCAGCGCATCCAGGCGTTCCCCTCGCGGGAGTTCTACGACGGGACCCTGCGCCCCGCCGAGCCCGAGGTCGCCGGACGAACCCTGGACGACCTCGAGGGCGTCTCCCGCGAGGCCCTTCCGGCCGACCTGCGCGATCCCGTCGCGTTCGTCGATGTCGAGGGGGACGGGTCCCGGTACACCGACGGCGAGGAGGCGGCCCGCGTCGCCGAGCTGATCGACGCTTACGAGGCGGCCGGAGTCGATCGAGCCGACATCGGCGTCATCGCCCCGTTCCGCGCGCAGGTCTCGGAACTCTCGAGCCGCGTCCCCCCCGAGGTCGCCGTCGACACGGTCGATCGCTTCCAGGGCTCGAGCGAGGAGGTCATCGTCGTCTCCTTTACCGCGACGGGAACGCTCGAGGGGCCGATATTCGAGGACTACCGCCGGATCAACGTCGCGCTCACCCGACCGAAGCGGGCACTGGTGCTCGTCGGCGACAGCCGAGCGCTGTCGGCCGATCCGGTGTATGAGCGGATGCTCGAGTGGGCCCGAGCCTGAAACCGAGCAGGATTATGTGCCTCGATCCGTACGGCCGGGTATGTCCGAGGAGCTCCCGGTGAAGATCACGGATCTGCTCGCGCTCGCCGTCGTCTCGGTGATCGGCGGCACCCTGATCGCGAGCTGGACGCTGTCGCCCCGGCTCACCCCGCGGTTCGCCGTCTCGATCCTCTCGGGGACCGTCCTGTTGCTGTTCTTGCTGTTCATTCCGGTGATGGGTGCGCGTCTCTTTCTCGAGGACCGAGCGAACGGCGAGTGACCGTCGCCGAGGTCCCGATCAGTCCTCGTCGGCGGCCTCCCACAGGGGGTAGAGATCGTCCCGAACCGGTTCCGTAATCGTCTCCGAACCGAGCTCGAGGGCGAACCCGCTCGAGTCGGCGGGCTCGTCGATGGTCCCGATCGCTGCGGCCTCGATCCCGGCTTCCTCGAGGCTCGCCAGGCAGTCGTCGACGGCGCCGTCGGGCACGGTCGCGAGCAGGGCGCCGGAGCCGAAGATTCGTAGCGGGTCGACGTCCGCGGCCCCGCAGAGCGTCTCCGTCTCCGGACGGATTGGCACCGCGTCGCGGTCGACCGCGATCCGAACGCCGGAGGCGCGGGCGAGCTCGAGCAGTCCCGCGGCGACGCCGCCCTCGGTGGGGTCGTGCATCGCGGTCGCGTACTCCCGGAGCACGCGCCCGTCGGGGACGACGCTGATCTCCTCGAGGAACTCCGCGGCGCGCTCGCAGACGTCGGGATCGACGTCGAGGTCGTCGCCGAAGTCGGCCGCGAGGATGGCCGTCCCCTCGATTCCCGCGGCCTTGGTGAGAACGACGCGGTCGCCGGGCTCGGCGCCGCCCGTCGGGACGAAGGTATCGGTCGCCCCCATCGCGGTCAGCGAGACCAGCGGGCGCTCGAGCTGGTCGACGTACTCCGAGTGGCCGCCGACGATCGAAGCCCCGACCTCGCGGGCCGCGGCGTCGACGTCCTCGGTGATCTCCTCCAGCGGCGACTCCTCGCTCGGGAGCAGGATGACGGTCGTGAGCCAGCGCGGGTCGGCCCCGGAGGCCGCGACGTCGTTGCAGGCGACGTGGACCCCGAGACGACCGACCTGCGAGGCCGCCAGCGAGATCGGATCGGAGCTGACGACGAGGGTGCCCTCGCCCTCGGGCCAGGCGATCGCCGCGGCGTCCTCGCCGTCGGCGGGCCCCTGGATCACCGACGGGTCGTCGCCGGCGGTCCCGGCGCGACCGAACACGTGCTCGAGCAGCTCCTCCGGCGGTACCTTTCCGGGCATACCACGAACTGTGCGGATCGGCGGTTTGTAGCTGTCGACAGCGGACCGCGGGCGCGGTTAGTGTTCCCCGTCGCTCTCGAGGTCGTCGAACAGCGCCGTCACGCGGCGCTCGATCTCGACGCGCTGCTCGCGCGCGTCGTTCGACTCGAGCGACCAGGTCCGGACTTCGCCGTCCCAGTCCTCGGGGACGAACGCCGGAGCCGGACAGCCCATCGTCACGACGGTGTCGGCGTCGGCCACGTTCCCGTCGAACCCGATCCACGATCCCAACCCCTATTCCGCCGTTCCCGTTAGACGGCACACCGTGGACGTCTTCGAGAAGTACCAGTCGGTCTTCGTCCTCGCGACGATCGTCGCCGGGCTTGCGCTGGGCCAGATCGAGGGCGTTCCCGCCGTCGCCGACGCGCTCATCCTCCCCTTTCTGATGGTGATGCTGTTCGGCGCGTTCGCCGGGATGCCCCTCTCGAAGCTTCGATCAGCCTTCGGCAACCGCCGGGTCGCCGGCTCGAGTCTCCTCGTGAACTTCGTCTGGAACCCGCTGTTGGCCGTCGGTCTCGGGGCGATCTTCCTCCGTAACCACCCCGCGCTGTGGGTCGGACTGCTCATGCTCCTGGTGACGCCGTGTACCGACTGGTACCTGATCTTCACCGACATCGCCGACGGCGACGTCCCGTTGGCGACGTCGATCCTGCCGTACAACCTCGTGTTGCAGCTCGTCCTCCTGCCCGTCTACCTCTACGTCTTCGCGGGCGAACTCGTCGAACTGCCGCTCGCGTTACTGCTCGAGAGCGTCGCCCTCGTGTTGGTCGTCCCGCTCGTCCTCGCCGGCGTCGCCCGGAAGGGACTGATCCGCTGGCGGGGGGACCGGTGGTTCAACCGGACGTTCCTGCCGAAACTCGGCCCCGTACAGATCGTCTTTCTGAGTCTCGCCATCGGCGCGATGTTCGCCTCGCAGGGCCAGGAAGTCCTCGGGAACCCGGGATTGCTCGCGCTGATCGCCGTTCCTGTGATCGCCTTCTACGCGCTCAACCTCGCGATCGGGTTCGGCGTCGGGCGCGTCCTCTCGTTTTCCTACGGCGAGATGGTCTGTTTCAACAACACGATCCTCTCGCGGAACTCGCCGACGGCGCTGGCGATCGCGGTCGTCGCCTTCCCCCACGAGCCGCTGATCCCGCTGGCGCTGGTGATCGGGCCGCTGCTCGAGTTACCGCTGCTGGGACTGATCGCACAGATCCACACGGGGATCGCCGATCGGGACTGGTGGCCGACGGATCGTAGCGCGCCCCCGTAACGTCCGATTCGAGCGATCTTCGAGTCCCGAACGTGCTCGAGACCTCACTCCCCCGAGTCGGGAGCAAGCGCGTCCATCGTCGCCTCGATCTCGCTTTTGTCGGCACCGCGCGGGAAGCTGACCGCGACGGCGTCGATCCCGTCGACGGCCTCGAAGCGCTCGAGTCGCTCGCGGGCGGTTTCGGGATCGCCGACGGCACAGAGGTCCTCGAGCAACTCCTCGGAGACCGCCCCGAGCGCGCGCTCCCGATCGCCCGCCTGCCAGGCGTCGTGGATCGTTTCGGCCTCGTCGTAGCCCTGGCGCTCGAGGGCGTCCCGGTAGAACGTGCCCATCCCGCCGACGTAGAAGGCGACGTGCTGGCGGGCGAGTTCGCGGGCGCGATCTGCGTCCTCGAGCGCACAGCAGGTGACGCCGACGGTGACCGCGACGTCCTCGGGGTCGCGGTCGCCCAGCTCGGCCCCGCGCTCGAGGTCCGCGAGCCGATCGCGGACGCCGTCGGGGGCGAGCATGATCGCGTGCCAGCCGTCGGCGAACCGCCCCGCGAGTTCGACGGCCTTCGGTCCCATCCCGGTTACCTCGACGGGCGGGGCGGGGTCGGGCGCCTCGCAGCGGAGCCGGAACCCGGACAGCGAGAACTCGTCGCCGTCGTAGTCGACGGGCTCGCCCGACAGCACCTGCCGGACGATCTCGACGGTCTCGCGGGTCCGCCGGAGCGGGTTGCCGTACTCGAGGCCGTGCCAGTTCTCGATCACGACGGGGCCGCTGGGACCGATCCCGAGCCGGAACCGGCCGTCGGCGACCTCCTGGAGGGTCGCGGCGGTCTGGCCGAGCAGGGCGGGCGAGCGGGAGTAGGCGTTGACGATGCTGGTGCCGAGATCGACCGCGTCCGTTCGCTCGGCGATCGCCGTCAGCACCGTCACCGCGTCCCGACCCCAGGTTTCGGGCAGCCAGACGCAGTCGTACCCGCCGTCCTCGGCCCGTCCGGCGTAGTCGGAAAGCGAGTCGACGCTCGGCTGGGCCGCGACGGGCAGGTGGACGTCCCGGTCGGTCATATTTCGGGCGACTCCTCGATGCGGGGCACTCCCTGCGCGGTGATCGTCTCGCCGACGACGTACGAGGACGCCGGGCTCGCGAGGAACTGTGCGAGGTCGGCGATCTCGTCGACGGTACCCATCCGCCGTTCGACCTCGGCGCGGTCGACCTCCTCGGCCGAGATCCCCATCTGGCTCTCGACGCCTTCCGTCGCGACGAACCCGGGCGCGATGCAGTTGACCCGCACACCCTCCGAGGCCCACTCGTAGGACAGCGTCGTCGTCAGGTTCACCACCGCGGCCTTCGCGGCGCCGTAGTGGCTCATGTACGGCGAGCCCGTCTGGCCCGCGACGCTTGCCAGGTTGATCACGATCCCGCCGCCCGCTTTGAGGTGTTCCGCTGCGGCCTGCGTGCAGTGGTAGGCGCCGTGGACGTTGATGTCGACGATCGTCTTCCAGCCGTTCTCCGAGATGTCGTCGAAGTTCGCCATGAACGAGGCGCCCGCGTTGTTGACGAGCACGTCAAGCCCGCCGAACTCCTCGACGGTCGCTTCGACCATCGCGTCGACGGCCTCGCGGTCGGTGACGTCGCACTCGACGGGCAGGGCCTCCCCCGGACGGTCGCTCTCTGCGATCTCCTCGGCCACGGGATCGACGTTGTCCTGCTCGCGCGAGCAGATCACCACGTCGACCCCGTCATCGGCAAAGCCCTTCGCGATCGCCGCGCCGATCCCGCTCGAGGCGCCCGTAACGATCGCGACGTCCCCGTCGACGCCGAACTGGTCCGTGCTCATCGGCGACCACCCGCCGCAGAATCTATTACCATTGTTAGCAACAGTACGTGATATGAAGACACTGTTAATAAAGGTGGGTGCGGATCGTGTCGCGGGACGGACGACCCTCCGGACTGACGAGTCCGAACCGCGAGAACGGCCGCCCCGTTCTCGCGGGGTCCGATGACGGGAACCGACGCCGAGACCGATCGCGAGTGGGACGCGGTCTTCTGGGACATCGGTGGGGTCGTCCTCGACCTCGAGTCGGTTCGGACCGCCCACGCCGCCTTCGTCGCGGACCTGCTCGATCGCCGCGACGTCGACGCGACCCCCGAGGACGCCCTCGAGACCTGGCGGGCGACCGTCGGCGACTACTTCCGCGAGCGGGAGGGTACCGAGTTCCGGGCCGCCCGGGAGGGGTACCACCGGGGCGTCGCGGCGATCGTCGGCGAACCCGTTCCGCGCGAGGAGTGGCGGCCGCCGTTCCGGACGGCAGTCCGGGAGTCGATCGAGCCCGTCCCGGGGGCCGTCGAGGCGATCGAATCCCTCGCCGAGCGGGACCTCCACGTCGGCGTGATCAGCGACGTCGACGACGAGGAGGGCAAGTGGATGCTCGAGCGCTTCGGCGTCCGCGAGACGTTCGACTCGATCACGACCTCCGAGGCAGTCGGGCGCACCAAGCCCGATCCCGCGATGTTCGAGACGGCCCTCGAGAAGGCGGGCGTCCCGGCCGAGCGGTCGCTGATGATCGGCGACCGCTACGACCACGACGTACGCGGCGCCGCCGAGGCGGGACTGCACGGCGTCGCCTTCGGCGCCGAGGACGGCCCCGCGGTCGCCTACCGCATCGAGTCGCCGCTGGAGGTCCTCGAGGTCGTCGACGGCGAGCGCGAGACGTAAGCTCGCCGCCGACTCAGCCCCGGAACCGGGTCACGGGATCGAGCTCGCTCGCGTTGACGTCATCGAAGGCGTCGCGAGCGATCACGCGCTTGTGGACCTCGTCGGCGCCGTCGACGAGGCGGAACGCGCGGACGTTCTCGTAGAAATCGGCCAGCGGCAGGTCCTTGCCGATCCCGTTGGCGCCGCAACACTGGATCGAGCGGTCGACGGCGTCCTGGACGACGTCGGCGGTGAAGACCTTCGCCATCGAGACCGGGACGCGGGCCTCCCGTCCCGCGCCGATCTCGCGGGCGGCGTGGCGGACCATCGTCCTGGCGGCGTGGAGCCGCGTCTCGGCGTCTGCGATCTCGTGCCTGAGGTTCTGTTTCTCCGAGAGCGTGGTGCCGAAGCCCTCGCGCTCGCTCGTGTAGGCTTTCGCGACCTCGAGCGCGCGCCGGGCCATTCCGGAAAAGCGCATGCAGTGGGTGAGTCGCGCGGGACCGAGCCGTCTCTGCGCGATGGCGAAGCCGGCGTTTTCCTCGCCCAGCAGGTTCTCCTCGGGGACCCGCACGCCGTCGTAGACGATCTCGGCGTGGCTCGTCCCCGTCACCTCGCCGCCGACGTGGGGGATGTCCCGCTGGTACTCGACGCCGTCGGCGTTGCTTGGCACGAGGAAGATCGAACACCCCTCGTAGGGGTGGGCCTCCTGGTCGGTGCGGGCCATCACGAGCAGGACGTCGGCCTCGCTGCCCTGGGTCGTCCACCACTTGTGGCCGTCGATGACCCACTCGTCGCCGTCCTTCCGGGCCGTGGTCTCGATCATCTTCGGATCCGACCCCCCGCCCTGCATCGGCTCGGTCATCGAAAAGCCCGAGTGGATTTCGGCGTCGACCAGCGGCTCGAGCCACCGTTCTTTCTGCTCGTCGGTGCCCGCCATCTCTAAGGTGTGCATGTTCCCCTCGTCCGGGGCGTCGACCCGCAGTGCCAGCGGGCCGAGCAGGCTGCGGCCGGCCTCCTCGAACGCGGGCAGGACGTCGCGAAAGGCGAGTCCGAGTCCCCCGTACTCCTCGCTGACCTGCGGGGCGTACAGGCCGCGCTCGCGGGCCCCCTCGCGCAGTTCCTCGATCGCCTCGTCCGAGACGGGGCCCTCGCCGAGGAACTCCCGCTCGACGGGGATCACCTCCTCGTCGACGAACTCCCGAACGTCCGCGGCCAGCTCGCGCGCCCGATCGCTGTCGTGATACTCCATAGTCCCGTATGAACGAACATTGTAAGATAAGAGTTGCGTCGTAACTGTTTTCGTTAATCGGATCGGGGATAGTACCGTACGCGATCATGCTTCGCACACCCGTCCACCCGACGCGGTCGACGAACCGACCCGCCTCGAGCGGGCCCCCGGCCGAACGCGAGGGGATCCGCCCGTGACCGACGCCTACTACGAGCGCCTCGTCGACGAGGACGCGCTCGCGGCGTACCTCGAGGACCGCCTCGGCCCGGTCGAGACCTACGAGCTCGAGCGCCACGCCGCGGGTCACTCCAACGAGACGCTGTTTCTCACCTGGGGCGACCGCGAGCTGGTGATCAGGCGGCCGCCGCCGGGCGAAACGGCCGACACGGCCCACGACGTGCTCCGGGAGTACCGCGTGACGGAGGCGCTGGTCGACACCGACGTCCCCGTCCCCGATCCCGTGCTCGCCTGCGAGGATCACGACGTTATCGGCAGCGACTTCTACGTGATGGAACGGCTCGAGGGCGACGTGCTCCGCGAGAGCGAGCCCGACCGCTTCGCCGATCCCGTCGCCCGCCAGCGGATCGGCGAGGAGCTGGTCGACACCCTCGCCGCGATCCACGACGTCGACTACGAGGCCGTCGGCCTCGAGGAGTTCGGCCACCCGTCGGGGTACACCGAGCGCCAGGTCGAGCGCTGGGGCCAGCAGCTCATGTGGGCGTTCGAGACCACGGTCGAAGAACGGGAGGTGCCGGACCTCTACGAGGTCGGCTCGTGGCTCCAGGAGAACGTCCCCGAGGAGCATCCGCACGCGCTGGTTCACGGCGACTACAAGCTGGACAACGTGATGTACGGCCCAGCGGGACGCGACGCGTCCCGGGACGAGCGAGCGGACGACGTCCGCGAGCCGACGACGCCCGAGCTGGTCGGCGTCTTCGACTGGGAGATGGCCACGCTGGGCGACCCCCGTGCCGACCTGGGGTGGATGCTGTCGTACTGGCGCGATCCGAAAGACCCCGACCCCGCCGTCCCGGAGCTGACGGCGACGTTCATGAAACGGGAGGGGTACCCGAGCCGGCTCGAGCTGGTCGAACGCTGGGAGGAACGAACCGGCCTCAAGTTCGAGCACGAGCGGTTCTACCGCGCGCTCGCGGTGTACAAGCTCGCCGCGCTCGGCGAGATGTTCTTCCGGCGCTACCTCGAGGGCAACAGCGACGATCCGATGTACCCGAGGATGGAAGCGCGCGTGCCGGCGCTGGCCGCGCGAGCGATGCGAATCATCGACGGGGAGGAACCGCTCTGATGCGCTACTTCGAAGACTTCGCGGTCGGCGAGAGTCGCGAGTTCGGCGAGTATCACGTCACGGAAGAGGAGGTGGTCGAGTTCGCCGAGCGGTACGATCCCCAGCCGTTCCACGTCGACGCCGACGCCGCGGCCGACAGCATGTTCGGCGAACTGGTCGCCTCGGGCTGGCACACCGCGGCGATGTCGATGCGGCTGCTCGTCGAGGGCCCCGACGACGAGGACGACTGGGCCTCGATGGGCTCGCCCGGCGTGGACGAGTTGCGCTGGCACCACCCGGTCAAACCCGGCGATACGCTCTCGCTTCGAACCGAGGTGCTCGAGAAACGGACCTCCGAGAGCCGTTCCGATCGGGGCTACGTCAGGAGCCGCCTCGAGACGTACAACGGGGACGACGAGCTCGTCATGCACTGGGTCGGGAGTACGATCCTCGAGCGGCGCGACGGCGACGATTGATTACCGCCGTTTTCTGCGTCCTTCGGAGCCCGTACAGTAGACGGCTTTTCCCACTCTCTCTTAACATTGGTAACTTCGTTCGGTGGAGTTAAGAGCGTCCCGAACGACGAGACGAGCATGTCATACGAGAGCGTCGACCGCGTCGCCGTCCTCGGCGCGGGGAACATGGGGCACGGGATCGCCGAGGTGACCGCGATGGCCGGCTACGACGTCGCGCTCCGGGATATCGAGCCCGAGTACGTCGAAGACGGCTACGAGCAGATCGCCTGGAGCCTCGAGAAACTCGAGGAGAAAGACCGGCTCGACGAGCCGGCCGAGACGATCCTGGACCGTATCGAGACGACGACCGATCTCGAGGACGCCGTCGCCGACGCCGACCTCGTGATCGAGGCCGCCCCCGAAAACCTCGAGCTGAAACACGACATCTTCAGCGATCTCGAGTCCTACACCGATTCCGAGACGCTGCTGGCGACGAACACCTCGAGCCTGCCGATCACCGACATCGCCGCGGCCGTCGACACGCCCGAGCGCGTGCTCGGCCTGCACTTCTTCAATCCGCCCGTGAAGATGGACCTCGTCGAGGTGATCTACGGGGCGGAGACGAGCGACGCCGCGGCCGAGGCCGGCCACGACTGGGTCGAGTCGATCGACAAGACGCCGATCTACGTCCGCAAGGACGTGCGGGGATTCGTCGTCAACACGATCGTCGGTCCGTTCATCGGCGAACCCGCGTGGATGGTCTCCGAGGGTGACGCCGAGGTCCGCCAGGCCGACGCCGCGATGGTCCACGAGCGGGGGTATCCGATGGGGCCGTTCGAGCTCGCCGACCTGACGGGGATCGACGTCGGCTACCACGTTCGCAAGGAGGCCGGCGACGACATTCCCTCGATCATGGCCGAGAAGGTCGAGGCCGAAGAACTGGGGAAGAAGACCGGAACAGGGTTCTACGACTACGAGACGGGTGACGGACCCGACTACGAACCCGGCCAGGGGGAGGGATTCGACACGTTGCAGGTCGAGGCCCGGATGATCAACCGCGCGGCCTCCCTGGTCGGCGAGGACGTCGCGACGCCCGAGGCGATCGACATCGGCGTCCGTCTCGGCCTCGGGTTTCCCGAGGGAATCTGCCGTTGCGGGGACAGGATCGGCCTCGATACCGTCCTCGAGAAACTCGAGACCCGCTACGAGGAGACCGGCGACGACCGGTTCGAACCCCACCCGTACCTGCGCGAACTCGTCGCGGAGGAGAAGACGGGCGAGGACGCCGGCGCGGGCTTTCACGAGTACGGCGACGGCGGCGCGGGTGATCTCGACTCTTACCGCTACCTGAACGCCGAGGTCGACGACGGCGTCCTTGAGGTCGAACTCGATCGACCCGAGCGGATGAACGCCCTCTCCGCGGACCTGCTCGAGGAGATCGACGATCTCTTCTCGACGGTCGACGCCGACGAGATTCGGTGCGCGACGATCGAGGGCACCGGCGACCGCGCCTTCAGCGCGGGGGCGGACATCTCCGGTTTCGACTCGCTCGAGCCCACCGACGCGATGGACGTTACGCCGGCCTTCGAGACGGTCAACGAGTTCCCCCGGCCCGTACTCGCGAAGGTCGACGGCTACTGTCTCGGCGCTGGCCTCGAACTCGCGCTGGCCTGCGACCTGCGGATCGCGACGAAACGATCGTCGTTCGGCGCGCCCGAGATCGGCCTCGGGCTGATTCCGGGCGGCGGCGGGACCCAGCGACTCATGCGCGTCCTCGGGGAGACTCGCGCGAAGGAACTCGTCTTCCGGGGCAACCACATCGACGCCGAGCGAGCCGCAGACTGGGGCCTGGCGAATCGGGCCGTCGACCGCGAGGCGTTCGACGAGACGGTCGAGGCGTTCGTCGACGACCTGCGCGAGGGGCCGCCGCTCGGTCTCGAGGTCGCCAAGAAGGTGATGAACCGCGGCGAGGACGCCAGCCTCGAGGCGGCGCTGGCGATGGAGAGCCAGGGGTTCGGCCTGCTGATCGGCACCGACGACGTCCGGGAGGGAACCGCCGCGTTCGCCGAGAACCGCGAGCCGGAGTTCGAGGGCCGATAGATGGGCGACCCGGAGGATCGAATCCGGTTCGCCGACCTCGAGGTCGGCCACGAGGTCGTCACCCACTCGCGGACGATCGCCGAGGCCGACGTACGCGAGTTCGCGGGCGTCAGCGGCGACTTCAATCCCCTCCACCTGAGCGAGAGCTACACCGCAGACCTGCCGTTCGGCGAGCCGATCGCCCACGGCGCCCTGCTCTTTGCCGTGACGACGGGCCTGCTCTGGCAACACCGCCACGAGCGACCCGAGACGGTCGCGTTCTACGGGGTCGACTCGCTGCGCTTTACCGACCCCGTGACGATGGGAACGACGGTCCACGCGGAGTCCGAACTGATCGAGAAGGAGCCCCGCGATCACCCCGTGGGCAACGGGCTCGCCCGCTACGAGACGCGCCTCGTGACCGACGACGGGTCGGTCGCGCTCTCCTGTGAGCTGCTGACGCTCGTGAAATAGCGGAGTTCAGCTGTTGTCGTCCGCGTCGTCCTCGCCGTCGATGTCGTCGAGTCCATCTCCGGCCGCGTCGGCCTCATCCTCGACCGACGACTGCACGTCGTCCATCTGGACGTCCGACTCGAGCTCGTCCCGGTCGATCGCGTCCTCGAGGACCTCGGAATCGGTAACCGCGCCCATCCCGTCGTCCTCGACCGCGTCCTCGATCGTCGTCGCGTCGATGGCCGAATCGACGTCGCCCGACTCCGTCGCCGACTGCAGCGCCCGGCGGACGGCGACGTATCCCGCCAGGGCGATCCCTCCGGAGGCGACGGCTCCCGGAACGCCGAAGCGCTTGTATCCGAACGTGACGGCCTTCTTCCCGACGGTGAGTGCGCCGATCATACGCTCGCCGTAGCGTCGGCGACGGGAAGAGGACGGGGCTTTCGTGTGGAGGTGTAGTTCGTAACCCCGTCCGAACGGCGGTCCGACCGCCGATTCGAGCGATTGCGAGCGACGATTTCCTCGCGCCATCGTCGCCGGCGCGAGTCGATCCGTCGGCGAATCGGGCGAAAGTATAATAGTTATTGAATTTCAAATATTATGTAATATGGTAGATCGACCGAACACTCGACGACGATTCCTCGCGCTGTCCGGAGCGACGATGGCCACCGGCCTGGCCGGCTGCTCCGACTCCGACACGTCGGAGGACGACGGTAACGGGACGAACGAGACGACGAGCGACGGCGACCCCCCGGCGGACGACACCGAAGACGAGGGCGACGACGAACCCGAAGGCGAGGACGAGGGTGAAGACGAGGTCGGGTCTCCCGAACTAACGCTCGAGACCGAGTACGACAGCCGCGAGGAGTTCGGCCAGCCCGGGGAGGGGTTCGACGACTTCGAGGACGCCGACGAGTGGGCGGTCGTTCGGGGGACCGCGGAGCCCGACGAGGAGATCGCGTTCGAGGGCTCGCGGAGTCTCCGACTCACTGCCGAGGACGGCGAGAACGTCATCGTCGAGCGGGAGATCGAACCGACGGACCTGACCGACCGCGAACTCTCGCTGGCCGTGCGGACGACCACTCCCGAGAACGTGGCGATCGATATCCGCCTCGCGGACGCCTCCGGCGGCGCGACCCACCACCAGCTTCGCTCGGTCTCCTACGGCGCCGACGACGTCGGCTGGTTCCGGACGAATCCGGTCGTCTTCCAGGAGGGATCGACGTCGCTCGAGCGCGACGCCGTCGAGCGGATCCAGCTGATCGTCTACAACACCGGCGACGCGGAGGTGTGGGTCGACGACCTCCGCGTTCACGACAAACCCGAGAACGGGTACGTCGTGCTCTGCTGGGACGACGGGACGCCCGACTTCTACGACACCGCGAGTCCGCTCCACGACGAGTACGGCGTCAACGCGGTCCAGTCGGCGGTTCGGCAGTGGACGGAGGGATCCCGGGACGACGTCGTGACCCTCGAGCAGTTGCGGGAACGCCAGGACGCCGGTGACCAGATCATCGCCCACGGCAGCCACGTCTTCGTCGCGGACCTCGAGGAGGATCAGCTTAGGGAATCCCTCGAGCGCGACAAGCAGTGGGCCGTCGACAACGACCTTCGGGGCGGTCACTACATCACGTACCCGCACAACAGCTTCGACCGGACGGTGTTAGACGTCGCGACGGACTACTACTACGCGGGCGGGTTCAACCAGGCCGGCGACGTCAACCTCACCGGGGTCTACGGCTTCGATCCGCTCGTCCTGCTCCGGACGATCGGCCACGACCTCGACATCGCAAAGCGGTGTATCGACCTCGCGGCGGCCCACCGCCAGTGTACGATCCTGAACTTCCACGGCTTCGACCAGGAGAACACGTTGGCACAAGACGAGTACGAGGAGCTACTGGGGTACATCGATAGCGAGGACGGGATCGAGGTCATCGACTTCGACGACCTCTGGACGATGCGCCGCGAGGGCCACTAGCGCGACGCGGCGTCCGACTCGGGCGTCGCCGTGCTCGCCTCGATAAGCTGAATGAGGACGGAGGCGAACAGCGATCCCGCGCTCCAGATCGCCGTCTCGCTGCCGTCGTCGTCGACGACGCTCAGCAGGATGCTGTCGTCGTCGGCGATCACGATCCGACCCGACCGCTGGTCGTCGTCGCGGTGTGTCGGGGGAACGGCGGTCGTAACGCCCTCGAGCGCGCCGAGGCGGTCCCGAACCGTCTCGTTTTTGCTAATCACGGTAACAGTGAGTCCCTCGGCCGCGCGCTCCTCGAGGGTCCGTTCGATCTCCGACGTGACCAGCTTCGGCAGCCTGGTGCCGAACGCGATCTCCTCGTCGGCCTGCGAGAGGAGGTCGACGACCCGGTCGTCGACCCGGTCGCGGCTCCGCACCGTCCAGATGTCCTCCTGGGTCTCCTCGCTCGTCGACTCCTCCTTGACCGAGTCGACAAAGTCGAACGCCCGTTCGCGTTCACGCTCGAAGCGGTTTCGGAGGGTGTCCTCGGCCTCGTCGATACTGACCGGTCGGTACCGGATCGGGCTGGACTGCTGGACCTCGAGCAGCCCCCGGTCCTCGAGGCTCTCGGCGACGCTGTACACCTGCGATCGCGGGACGTCGGTGACGCTCGCGACGTCGCGGGCGGTTCCTGACCCCAGTCGGTGGAGCGCGATGAAGACCTTGGCCTCGTAGCTCGTGAGGCCGAGTCGCTCGAACGCGTCGATGGCCTCGCTTTCGTCGTCGGTCACGGTTCGTCCGTCCCTCGGTTCTCGGATGCCGTGTCCGTTTCCATTTCGGTTCCACCGTCGCTCGCCGTCGGAGTTGCCGTCCCCGCCCCCGATCGATCGAACGAAACGTCCGGCCCGAAGTACCGCGTCCACAGCACCAGCAGCGTCGGCAGGACGATCACGCTCGCGAGGAACGAGTAGATGATCGTCAGCCCGGTGATGATCCCGAACTGCTGGAGCGCCGGCAGGATGGCGAAGACGAGCGTCCCGAATCCGCCGACGGTCGTCGCCGCGCTGCCGAGCAACGCGCCGCCGGTTCCGGTCACCGTCGTCTGCAGTGCCGACCAGACGTTGCCCTGGCGCTCGAGCTCGAGGGTGTACCGGTCGCTGATGTGGATGCTGTAGGCCACCCCGAGCCCGATCGTGAGGCTGGTGATCATCCCCGTCAACACGTTGAACGGCATCCCGAGCAGGTACATCGTCCCCAGGATCCAGCTGACCGTAAACGCGACCGGGAGCAGGGTGACCGCCCCGAGGGTCGCGCTGTTGCCCGTCAGCCAGTAGGCCGCCGTCAGGAAGACGAAGACCGAGACGAGCGTGATCAGCAGGCTCTGGAGGACCGTCTCGAGCAGGTCCTGCTCGACGATGTAGCTGACGATCGGATCGCCGGTCGCGAAGGCGTTCACCTCGCCGTCGCCCGCGTCGAGGTTGCGCTCGTCGCCCGTTCCGGACGCGTCGAGGTCCCCGGCGACGCTCCGCAGCTCCGTCGTGATCTCGTCGAAGCCGGCGCCGCCGTCGGTCGCGACGATTAGCCGCGCCGACTCGTACTCGCCGCCGTCGGTCCGGTAGATGACGCTGCCGGCTTCCTCCTCGTTGACCTCGAACAGTTCGTCGTACAGCGCCTCGACGTCCCGATCGGGAACCCCGTCGCCGTCCGTATCCGCGGCCTGGAACGATTCGTTGAACGATTCGTTCTGGGCCGCGGTGTCTTCCATCACCGACAGGGGACCACGGACGTCGGCCTCGCCGTTCGGCAGCGTGTAGACGACGTCGCTGTCGGCTGCCTCGCTCCGGGTCCGCTCGAGCCGTTCCAGAGTTCCGTCGTCGGTGATATCACCCTCGACGAGTATCTGGGCCTGCGTGTCCTCGCGCTGGAAGTTGTCGTTGATGTACTCGAGGTCGTCGGCGGCCTGGTACTCGCCGGGTTCCATCGGCCCGGGCAGGTTCTCCGTCCAGTTCGGCGGGCTCTCGGCGAGGAAGTCCTCCTGCTCGAAGCTGGTGTCGACCTGGCTCGCGCCGTAGACCCCGCCGGCGGTCAACAGGAGCGCGGCGATCAGGACGATCACCGGGATTTTCCGGGCCGCCGTCGAACCGAGCGTGAGCGCGCTCGCGAACCCGCCCTCGCCGGTCCCGAACGCCCGCTTGTGACGGTCCCAGCCGCGGGACTCGAGCAGCGAATCGATCTCGACTTTCAGCGCCGGGATCAGCGCGCCGAAGATGATCAACGCGGCGGTGATCCCGACCGCGCTGACGATCCCGAACTCCCGGATCGGACCGATCGGGCTCACGAGGTTCGCGAGGAAGCCGATCGCCGTCGTCGCCGTGACCCACACGAGCGCCACGCCGACGCCGGCCAGCGCGATCCGCATCGAGCCCCGAACGGAGCCGGTCCGGCCGTCGGCCTCGCGTTGCTCGCGGTGGCGCATGAAGACGTGGATCGCGTAGTCGATCGACAGCCCGATCAACAGGACGGGAACGGCGATCATCATCTGGTTGAACGCGATCCCGGTCCAGCCCATGAACCCGAACGTCCAGATCAGGACGCCTCCGATCCCGACCACGCCCAGCGCGATGTCGAGCGGGTCGCGGTAGGCGACCACCAGGGCGACGACGACGAACAGCAGGGCCAGCGGGCCGACGATCGCGAGGCTGTCGCCCATCGAGTTCTCGATCTCGTCGGTGATGACGCCGCCGCCGAACACCATGTACTCCTGCTCGTCCTGGTTCGCGAGCTCGCGAAGGTCGAGCTGGCTCTCGAGGGCGGCGTCCATCTCGCCGCCCATCCCCGCGCCGTCAGTGGCGGCGGTCGTCTCCTGGGTGACGATCGTCATCCGGGCGTCGGCCTCGGTCGAGCCCGGCTCGTAGTCCGACGGCATGAACGCCAGCGCCGCGCTCTCCTCGCCGTCGCCCTCGGACAGCGTCTGCTCGAGGAGGTCCGCGAACTCCTCGTCGTCGAGCCCCTCGAGGGCCTCGATCTGCTCGTCGAGCGACGGGGTCTCGTCGTTCTCCTCGAGGCTCTCGAAGTCCTCCTCCAGCGCCGCGGCGTCGTCCTCGAGCTCGGCGTACTCGTCCTCGAGCACGCCCAGCGTCGCGCCGGCGTAGATACCGTCGAGCGCCTCGTTCAGCTCCTGATACTCGGGGATCTCCTCGGGGTCGTCCGGCCGCTGCTCGATCGTCCAGCGGTTGGACTCGATCTCGCGGGCCTGATCGACGAGCTCCCCGTACTCGCTCGCCTGCTCGTCGTCGAGATCGGCCTCGCTGGCGGCCTCGTCGACCGTCGCCTCGATCTCTTCTTCGAGCTCGGCCGCGGTCGCGTTGTCGCCCGCTGCCGACGCGTTCTCGTACTCGCGCTGGAGCGCCAGCGCCTCGTCGAGTCCGTCCTCGAGGGCCGTCGATCGCTCCTCGAGGGTCGTCCGTCGCTGCTCGAGGGCGGCCGCGTCGTCCTCGAGGTCCTGCTGTCCCGACTCGAGTTCGGCGGCCCGGGTCTCGAGCTCGTCGTACTCGTCCTCGAGCACGCCGACCGTCCCGGCGAGGTAGAGTTCCTCGAGGTCACCCTCGGGGGCGAGCGCCTCGGCGGAGCGGTCGGTCGCGTTCGGGGTCGCCGCCTCGGCCGTCCGCTCCCCCTCGAGCACGCCGGCGGCCGCGGCCGCGGCGGCCTCCTCGAGGTCCGCCGCGGAGCCGACCGCCGCGTCGGAGCGGTCGAGTTCGTCCTGGATCGCGTCGACGTCCTCGGGATCGGCTTCCCCGTTGGCGATCGCCTCGCCCGCGGCGATCAGTTCGTCGGTGGACGCGTCCGACGCCGCGACGGCCGCCGCGAGGTCGTCCGACGGCGTCGCCTCCCCGCGGGGCCGCTCGGCGGGCCCCCCCGGCCTCCCCGGCCGCCCCTCCGCGGGCCGGCGGGGGCCCCCGGAGCGGGTCGGCGAGGAGACGCTGGGGGGGACCGAGGGGGGCGGGGACCGACTCGCGGTCTGTCCCGCCGACGGGGCGATCCACGAGCGCGAGGATCCGACGGCCGACTGGGAGCGAGCAGACGCC